>JAQGOT010000466.1 GCA_028293465.1 Pedosphaera sp.
CGGCATCCGCTGCCGAGAGCATGGTTTGAAGCGTACTTTCGCGACAGTTGAATTTTAATTGCTCCATCCCGAGTTGGGTCAGTAATTCTTCGGGAACTTCCAGCACGATCGCTTCAATTAAGACCGGCTTCGCCTCGCCATTGGCAGACTGAATCGTCGGCGTTGTAAACAGGAAAGTGCGTTTGCCGGGCATGATGGACCAGCCCCCTGTCACCAGCGTCTGCCCGTCACCCACGCGGACGGTCATATTCGCGGTGAACGGTTTCTGGGAATCATTATTGGTTGTCGCCGGAGCCGGATTTGGGACCGACGCCTGGGCGATGACCGGGACACTCTTCAACTGGTTTCGAAGCCGAGTCGCTTCTCCCCGCAGGCGCAACAATTCCGCCAATTGATCCTTGGCCAGGCCGGATTGACTGGCCTGCGCCACCTGATTGGAAAGACGTTCGTTTTCGTTCCGCAGCTGGCCCACCAACTGGTTCTGTTCCTGCAAGGCGCGATTCTCGGCGCGAAGCTTCTGGTTGCCCTTCGATTGAATGATGGTGGTAACGATCCCTGCGGCCACCACGGCGGCAAGGACGGCAGTTTCGAGTTTGGTCATAATGAGGCTTTGAATGAAATTAAAGGCGGTGATGCCACCGGCGCCGCTCAGGGCGGCAGCCAATGATTTGGAAACGACAGTCGAAGCAAGACTGCCGGGCGCCGCCTGTATGCCATGGGTCATGATCGCCATCGAAAGGGCGGACGCGGAGGTGGTCACGCCGCGGCGGGTGAGCGATGAGCGCAGTTTATCGAGCGCGCGCGTCACCCGCTTGCGCGCCGCTTCCTCGCCGGAGCCGAGTGCCACCCCGATTTCCTTCAGGGAGCGTTGCTCGAAGAAACGGAGCAGCAGCGCATCGCGGTCAGCGGGGGCAAGCTGGTCGAGCGAGGCGTCGAGCAACGGGCGGAGTCGTTCCCAATCAGGCATGGGATCGGGATTTAGTGTGTTCATGGCCAGGGCCTCCTGTTCCCGCGCCTCCCGGCGGCGCTCCTTGCGCAGCAGGTCCAGCGCGGTAAAGCGCGTGTCACGATGCAGCCAGCCGGCGAGCACCACATGGTCCGGCAGCGACTTTCCTTTGCGGGCAAGATTTGCGAAAACCATCTGCGTGACATCCTCCGCCAGCTGGCTCGCCCGCACCTGCCGGAGCGCGGCGGAATAGACGAAGTTCAAATGCCGCGCGACTAGTGCCGCAAAGGCGTCCTGGGAATCGCCATTTACGTAGCGCGCGAGCAATTGGTGGTCGTCCATCATCGTCTTCATATAACAGACGCCGCCATTGAAGGAAACCGGACAGGAAATATTTCCGTCAATTCTGGAACGGGATCAATTTGGCAACTTTGTTGGCCCGGTTGGCGAGATAAAGCAGCCGGGTCGTAGCACCTTAACTGATCTTTTCAACCGATAACGGTTAAGGATCTGGCACAGACCGAAATGGAAACTCACCTTCGCTTATCCCTGGGCCTGAGGGTGGGATCCTCATCATCCGACCTGTTGCAAGATCAGATGTGTTGCCTTTGTGCACAGTAAAGCTTTTTTTAGAGCTATCATCAGCTTTTGTAACCACCGTTACGTCACCCCACAATACCGCTATCGACCCCGATGAAGTTGCCTGGTAAATTGCCCCTTTAGTAACTATGCTTCCAGCCGACATTTTGACTTCACATCTAGAGCCATGCCCGATAACGCTTCCTATAACCCGCCCCGCGCGCAGATCCACACGAATGTTATCGGTTCGGTTGCTCGCAGATTCTGTCCTCTGTGTTACCTCCAATCCCAATACTGAACTCTCGAAAACGCGAAAAAGATTCGCAGCAGGCTCTTGCAGATCCTCCCAATTCAACAGGTTGATTTCGTAATTCTCCTTAGACAGCATCGGCCTGCTTATTTGAATGTCTATCATTGAATGTTCAGCGGTTTGAATCCAACATCCGGACTCGATCCTGTCGCCTGTTCTGAGCATTCGCCAATTCTTATAATCGCTTGATGACCGAGCGAATCCCAGTATACGAACCACCTTCACATCAGTTGAGCCGCCACCAGTATTAGTTCGCGTAGTTCGGCAGCCAAGAATCGTCGCAGATAGGACAACTAAACTGACGAACAAGCACTTCGCTTTATTGTAAAATGTCATATTTATATCGTGTAACCATGCGCTTAACGACAGCAATCGCTCCAGATGATTGTCAGCTGGGGCAATCGGAAAGGGGTCAATCCATGGTTTGGTTCGTTCAGGGCCCATTGCGTTCTCATCCCCCCGACGACGTTGTCCGCCGGTTGAGGTTGTCGTGGCTCCTGGTGGTGGTCATGCGCGTGGTGCCGTTTTGCTGGAGGGCAATCTGGCTGAGCGGCGGTGCATTGGCAAGACGAATGTAGGTGGTGGAGAGGGGCGGGCATATCATACAGGGTTCTTGCCTCCACGGCGGAACAGGGCCGGAATCATGAGATGCTCGCGTAGGAGCCTGTTGAAAAACTGCAACCCTTCATCTTGTGGCGGGGCGGACGCGCTGACTTCGTTACGCCTCCCTTACAGATCACTGCGGATATGCTCGGTCGGCGTGCCTCGTCATCGGATCCGCCGCGCTCACAATCTGAAAAGCCGCAGTTTTTCAACAGGCTCTTGGGCTCGCCGCGCAGGGCGCGAGAGTGATTGGTTCTTGGAATGCGTTACCCGGGGCTGCGCTCGTGGGGAACGAGCTTTCCCCGGGCTATAATATGGCGGTCCTTCAGACCGCTCAGTTGGTTGGGGAATGTGGTGGCAAATTTGAAATTTCACATTTGATAAAGGGAGGGGCTTCGACTGTAACGACCTTGGTAACGGGTTGTAACGACTTGTGTAACGACCTGTACGACCTCCAGGTGGTTGCAAGGCAACGCTGTAACGGGTGTAACGGCTTAAAGCACCCCTGGCGTGGGTGCCAAGGCACCTGAATGTCGAATGACGAAGTGCTTGCGCACGGGTGTTAGCACACGGCCAATTGGGGGAAGGATTCAGGCTCAGGGTTTTCAGGTGAGGGAGGGTGCGCCGTTTGTGTTCACGGGTGGTCTCTGGGGTGTCCCACCGAAAGGGTTAGGGCTCGGAGAACGGTTGATGGTTGATGGCTGAGGGTTGAGGGACGGGAAATGTCAGGGCTCGACGGAGTCTCACCCGTTAACGATGAATCGCGCGTGGGCTTCGACGCGCGGCAGGGCGAGTTTTTCAGGCTTTTGGGCGCTGATTGGCGGTTTTTTGGGCTTTCCTATTTCCTCGCAGACCTTGCAAAGCTTGCAAACCTTGAGGGACAAACCGACGCGGTTTGTGCCAAATTCGCGGGCATGGAAAGGAGCAATCTAAATGGTTGGTGGTCGATCGTTGATCCCGCTCCGCGCTGCACTGCGCGGGACTGGTGGTTGGTGGCCGGTACGAAATCCGGCCGAATTGCAGGTATTGGAATGGCCGCGTGTTGCTCCGTGCAGGGAGCGGGACGGTGGCAGGGTTCTTTGAAATTTTAAAGCGGGTGTGACAACTGGCAGGCGCCGGCGGCGGCGGACAGCTTGTGGCCCCCGGACACGAACGGGCAAGGGAATGGCTGGCCAACGGCACAGGAAAGGGAGAGGGTCTGCCCGGAGGCGGTGGAGTGGAACGGCGAGGTGAGCAACCGAGGTGTTAGCTCACGGCCACGGTGGGAAAATGTCCAATGACGCAATGACCAAGTCCCAAAGAAATCACAATGACCAAAACCCAAGGTGGCGGCCGGTCGGTTAGGGTTAGCTTGGCGGGCTGTTCCAAGTCAATCCAAGTAAATCCAAGTAAATCCAAGTAAATCCAAGCTAATCCAAGTTAATCCAAGTTGGATTGCGGAATGGCAGCCACAGATGGCACGGAGCAATCCAAGCTGATCAAGGCGAATCCAGGTAAATCCAAGCTAATCCAAGTTAACTCGGGTTGCCGAAGGGTTGAGGATCGCGGTGGGTCGGGAGATACTCGCAAGGCTCGCGCCGACGGAGTCGGCAAAGTGGTGGGGGTAGAGAAGCTCCTATTCTATATACATGCCGGTCCTCCGGACCTTCGGAGCGGGGGGGTGGGGGCCGGCCGGAATGACTCCGGGGGGCCGCGCGATCCAGGCTGATCCAGGCAAATCCAAGTTAATCCAAGGTGCTTGCGCACGGCCACCATGCCGAATCCAAGTTAATCCAAGCTCTCCGAGTGAGGAGTGAAGACTCACGATATGTGGAGTTAAAGCAAATCCAGGCAAATCCAAGTTAATCCAGGTGT
>JAQGOT010000521.1 GCA_028293465.1 Pedosphaera sp.
ACTGTTCACCATCGACGAGCAGTTCGGCGGTTGGGCCAAGGCCCAGAAGGCGCATTTTGCCGATGGCGGGACCTTCGATCAGGTTTATCAAAAATAGCGGGGTTCCCGAGAAGGCGGCAGCCTGTCCATGCAACAGGCTGCCGTTGGGGGGCAAAATAATTAAACCATGAGCATCAAACGGCAAAAAAACGGACTCGGCTTCCTGGTGGGATTGGGCTTGGCGGCCAGCGCGGCGACTTCCTTGATGGCCGCACCCGTGACGTTGTTGAACGCCTCGTTCGACGTCGCGCGCGAGTTGTATCGGGATTACAATCCGGCCTTTGTCAAACATTGGAAGGAAACCACGGGTGAAACCGTGGAGATCAACCAATCGCACGGCGGTTCCTCCAAGCAGGCGCGCGCCGTAATCGACGGTCTTCAGGCCGATGTGGTGACCATGAACCAGTCCACCGATGTGGACGCCATCGCCGAAAAAGATCTTTTACCGCGGGATTGGCGCGAGCGCCTGCCGAATCACGGCGCGCCTTACTACTCCACCATTCTGTTCCTGGTGCGTAAGGGGAATCCGAAGGGGATTCGTGATTGGGATGATCTTATCAAACCCGGCGTTTCGGTAATCCTTCCCAATCCCAAAACCTCCGGCAACGGCCGGTATGGTTATCTTTCAGCCTATGGATTTGCCCTGAAAAAGTTCGACCACGACGAGGCGAAGGCGCGCGCGTTTGTGGGAAAGCTGTTCAAGAACGTTCCCGTGTTCGACACCGGCGGGAGAGGGGCGACAACGACGTTCGTGCAACACGAGGTCGGGGATGTGCTGTTGACGTTCGAAGCGGAGATACTCCTGACCGTGAAGGAGCGGGGCCAGGACAAATTCGAGGTTGTGACGCCCTCCATCAGTGCAGAGGCGGAGATGCCCGTGGCCGTCGTGGCGCGCGTGGCCAGCCGGCACAATACGCAAAAGCTGGCGCAGTCTTATCTGGAGTACCTCTACTCCGAGGAAGGGCAGGAGATTGTGGCCCGGAACTTTTTTCGTCCGCGTTCCACAGCAGTGGCCGCGAAGCACGAGCATGAATTTGGCAAATTAACATTGTTTTCCATCGATGAAGTGTTCGGCAGTTGGGCCAAGGCCCTGAAGTCGCAATTCAGTGATGGTGGCACATTCGATCAAATCTACCAACCTCACCCATGACCTGCACCATGACGACTCAAGCCGCCGCCGCGAACGTGACACACGCGACCAACCCTTTGCCCGAGCGACGTCCGGTGGACCGATTGCTGGCGCAATTGGACCAGATCGCCGACCAGTCGGAACACTTGATCCGGAAACCCTTTGGGCGTTTCGAAAGCAATGGGCATACCTACAGCCTGCCGCGTTACGTTTATCTCGGGCCAAAGGGCGGGGGAGAGACAATTCGAATCGGCATTTTTGCGACCATTCACGGCGATGAGCCGGAAGGGGCGTTGGCATTGACCCGGTTTGTGGCCGCGCTGGAGAAGAACCCGGAACTGGCCAAGGGCCATTGCCTGTTTCTCTATCCGATTTGCAACCCCACCGGATTCGAGGACAACACCCGCCATTCACGAAGCGGAAAGGATTTGAACCGCCAATTCTGGCAGGACTCCACGGAGCCGGAGGTGAAGTTGCTGGAGACCGAGGTCTGGACGCACGCGTTCGACGGCATCATCAATCTCCACGCGGACGATACCAGCGAAGGCATCTATGGCTATGTTGCCGGTGCGGTGTTGTCCGAGAACCTGCTGGAACCGGCGTTGCGCGAAGCGGAGCAGTTCCTGCCGCGCAATCGCGAGCGGCAGATCGACGGGTTCGCCGCGCGGAACGGGATCATTTCGCAAACCTTCACCGGCGTCCTGCGGGCACCGCACAATCTGCAGCGGCCGCCGTTTGAAATCACCCTGGAGACACCGCAGAAAGCCTCCCTGCACCGGCAGGTGGAAGCGTTTTCCGCCGCGCTGCAGACCATCCTGGTCGAATATCGCTATCTGATGGCCATCGCGCAAAACATCTGACCCCAAGCATTCATCTTATGGCACGCATTTTCAATGATATCACGGAAACCGTCGGCAACACGCCGCTGGTGCGGTTGAATCGCACGGCGGAGGAACACGGGGCGCTCGCCAAAATCCTCCTCAAGCTGGAATTCTTCAACCCGCTTTCCAGCGTGAAGGATCGCATCGGCGTGGCGATGATTGACGACGCGCTCCGGTCCAAGCGCATCGATGAGGACACGATTTTGATTGAGCCCACCAGCGGGAACACCGGCATCGCCCTGGCCTTTGCCGCCGCCGCGCGGGGTTTGCAGATCATCCTGACGATGCCGGAAACCATGAGTTTGGAACGACGCAAGCTGCTCAAAATTCTTGGGGCAAGGCTGGTGCTGACCGAAGGCACCAAGGGAATGAAGGGAGCCATCGCCAAAGCCGAGGAACTCAACGCCAAGATTCCCAACAGCGTGATCCTACAGCAATTTTCCAATCCCTCCAATCCGGAGATTCATCGCCGGACCACGGCGGAGGAAATCTGGCGGGACACGGACGGTCAGGTGGACATTGTCGTGGCCGGGGTGGGCACCGGGGGCACCATCACCGGGGTGGCGGAAGTGATCAAACACCGCAAGCCCGGTTTTAAGTCGATCGCGGTGGAACCCGCGAATTCGCCTGTATTGTCCGGCGGCAAGGCGGGCCCGCACAAGCTCCAAGGTTTGGGCGCGGGTTTTGTGCCGGATAATTTGAACCTGAGCGTGGTGGATGAAA
>JAQGOT010000587.1 GCA_028293465.1 Pedosphaera sp.
TGATTGATTGACGAGGGGCGGCGTAAAGGGCGGCTGGCTTCCTCAGTAAGCCACGGGTGTGCCGCGGCTGTCGGTGCGGAAGGCGAAATTGAAAATCGGGAGGTGGTGCGCCAGGTCGGGAGTCCGGCCCGAAATCCGGTACGCTTTGCCCGGTTCCAGAATCAGAGCGGGAGCGAACGCATAGACTCGCTCGTAAGCGCATTTTTCGGAAAAGGAAATTGGCTGCCTCAGGGTCAGATGCCGTTTGGCTGTCTCCCCGGGGTTGGGCTCCCATCGGCGAATCCGCGCGCTGGAGAAACGCGGAGCTGCCTCGATCGTTACCTCGACCGGAGTGTTGCTGCCCAGGTGCGCAAATCCCGGCGACCAGATTCGCAGGAAAATCCCGTCAGGCGGAAGCAACCGGCAGGCCGAATCAAACGGCACTCGCGCGATTCTCGTCAGGGCTTGTTCCCTGCCGGTGACCCATTCCGCGCCATTTTCTCCCGCGCGATAATTCCGCAGGCCCTGAAAATCATCAAACAGCGCGGCCACCCGCCCCGTCGAGGTGTCCTGCGTGGGCGTGAAGTTGCTCAGCACGATCCCGTCCGAGTTGAGGTCGTCCAGCCCCCCGTGAGTCCCGCCAAGGGTCACCAACCGGCTGCCCTGTTTGACCAGCCAACCGGCGTGGACATAACCGTTGCTCAGGCTCAGGAGAATGGTCGCCGGATTGAGCGTGATGCGGGTGAGGCCGTGGACGATCCGCTCCAGCGCGAGAGGGTAGCGATGGGTCATGGTCTCGGCCATCCAGCTATTGGCCGGGGCAAAGCCATCCGCGTCGAGCTGGTTCCTTTTCGCGAGGGCTGCCACCACCGGAAGGTAGTCAAGCGGGTCGCCCGTCCCGGCGGCATATCGGAAGGAGTCGTTGGCGGGATTCCACCCGATGATGGCTCGTTCGCCCTTTGAATTCAGGACGAGGAACCGGTTGGTCTGGTCCGGAATCCGGGCCGTCACCAGGTCCACGCCCGGTAGGCGCCAGAGCCGTTGCGCCAGCCGCTCGGTTTCGGCGGGTGAATTATGGATTTCCACCCAGGACTCGATGCCACAGGTCGGGAGGATGACGTCCTTCGGATTCACAATTGACTTGGCGACCCGGTAACCGGCGTTCTCCAAAAAACTCCGAATCTCGATGCGCCGGCCGGGGCTCGCGTGATTGTTGCCATGATCCGAAAGAATCAGAATTTCGAGGTCCCGACCTTCACGCGCCTGGTAACGGGCGCGGAGTTCCTTGAGCTTTTCATCAACCATGCCAAGTATGGCGAAGATGTCCCTCGACAGGTGCTGCGCATCGTCAGTCGAGCGAAGATAGGCGTAATAATTGTCCCCCTCGTAGTCGGAGGTGAGAAACTTTTCGACCATTTCGCGCAGCTCGCATTTGGAAGCGTGGAGCGGATGCAGGTACCCCATCGCGCGACGGTAAGGGCTCTCCACCTGCCAGTGCACCTGTCGCTCGTGTTCCGTGGATGTGGTGATGCTGTTCACGGAGATTTCCCGGTTTTCAGCCCCGCTGAAATAGGTCCGCTGATAACCCGGCAGCGGCCGGTCCCCGAAAATGTCCGTCCAGGCCACATCACTGGTTGAGGGAAAGGTCGAGATGTTCCGACTGACCGGAAAGTATCCGTCGTTGAACGCCCGCCGATACAATTGCCAGCCCCTCACGCCCTGGTATGACACCCCTGCCTGCAAAGCCGCCATGTCCCGGTAAGAAACTCCGTCCAGCGCCAGGACCAGCCGCCTGGGCAGCGCGAAGGCGCTGGTCAAGGAGAGCGCCTGGATCACCAACACGAGCAGAAACACCCGGCGGCTCGGGATGCGGCTGAACCCCGCGAGGCTGGGAGTGAAACTCATTTATCCGACCTTATAAATCCATCGGTCAGAAATGTCAGGTGAAACCATCCACCATGCGGCGTGAGGTCGGGCCGCGATGCTGCTTTTGATCTGCGCCGTGGCCATCGGTGGCTAAACGTCTTTGCCCCCGTTGCGCCCTCCACTTGCATAATAGAACTGGTTTCTTCCAGATTCAGGGTATGGTTACGCGATAAAACCGGCACCGATCATTCGTCGCCGATGGATCACGAAGCGGCATTAGGACACTCGAGCTGGTGAAGTTTGTTAGAGCGAACCAATCGTTCAGGTTTGTGGAGGTTTGCAATTGATAGGTGATGCCGGCGAAGCCCTTCAAGACAAGGTTGACGCCGTTTGCGGCCAGCGGTGGCGCGCCGAACTCGAGCGAAGGCTGGGAAATCGCACTTTGCGGCCCCAGCCGGTAGAAGCGCAGTTTGAAACTCGTGGCAGCCGGATCGATCAGCACAGTCGGAAGATCGGTGCAGGTGAAATTCGTGATGGGTGTCCAGTCGCTTAGATTGGTCGAGGCGAAAAGGGCGTAGCTCTGCGCCAGCCGGCCAAGCACGGTCAATTGGAAACCGCCTCCGGGCAACCGCTGCTCGGAAAGGAACCGCACCGGATCGTAAACCACCGGGTTCAAGCCGGCGCGCCATTCTTGCAAGTTTGTCATGCCATCGCCATCAGGGTCATCACCGGCCGCCGAGCCGGGCGAGGAGAAAGTGGGAAAGTATTGTTGCTCCCACGAGTCGGCGAGGCCGTCATTATCGCGATCGTCGGCCATCGTGGTGCGCAGCAGGAAAACCTGTCCACCGCTCGTCCGGAACGCAAGCCCATCTTTGCCCCAACGCACCAGGCTGGACACGGAACCGGAGACGTTGGTGATGACGACCGAGCCAACTTCGGTGTAGGTGCCAAGCTGGATTGCGTGCAGCGTCGCGCTGGAACCCGAGGTGGTGAGATAAAAAACCTTGTTCGCTTGTGAATCGGGAACGACCAGTCCGCTGAGGGGGACCGTTGCCACCATGGTCGGCACCTCGGGGTTGAAGATGCGCCCTCCGCCGGAGTAGAGCAGGCCGGAGTCATACCGAATCAACCGGTCGAAATTGAAGATGTAGGGGGCGCCCAACCCGCCGATGACCGTGGCGCCGGAGGCATCGAGTGCGATGCGCCTCATTCCATCGGGCATGGTCTCGTAGGCGAGCGTGTTCGTGCCGGAGACGGAGAGGTAATATTCAAAATTGTAAGCACCGGGGCTAACGACATTGGGCCGTCGCACGCCATGGTCGTAAACCGCAAATGTGGTCCAAGCGGTGGCAATCACGGATTCAGGGCTGCCCGGCAAGGCAGCCATATCCACCACGGCACCATACCCGGTGGGGAAGCGGAGATCGTTCGTGCGTGCGGCCAGGTTCATGCGCTGGATGGTCGCGTCGCTGTTGATGCCGGCGTAAAGGAATTGACCGTCGTCGGATACCGCGAGCTTGCCCGGGTCCATGCCCATTCCGACCGGCGAATCAAACACACCCGAAGCGGGATTCAACGACACCACGTTGTTGCCGAGCCAGCGGTCCGAATTCGGCACGCTCATGAAGAGCCGGTTTGCGTGGGGAGCGAAAACCAGATCCGTCGTGTTCAACACAAGTTCGACCACCGAGTCGGGCGCCGGAGCAGAACTGACCGGGGTGTTCACCAGCGCGACGTTGTTCGTCAGGTCGGGGTCCAGGGAATCACTCGTGACGCTGACCATGCTCGTGAGCAGGCCCGGCTTGAGCGGCTTGAGCGTGACGTTGACGCTCGCCGTGGCGCCGCTGCTGATGGATTTCAACGAGCAAATAAGTCCGCCCGCCCCCTGCGCAGCCGTGCCGGCGCTGGGAATTGCCGCAATGAACTGCGCGTTCGGCGAGATCGTGGAGGCGATGACCAAGCCGCGAGCGGTATTAGGGCCGGCATTGGAAACGGTAAGCGTGTAAGTGAAGTTGCTTCCCGCCGTCATCGGCCCGGTGGCGTTGGCGACCGACAACACCAGATCCGCCGGCAGCCCCGAAGCGATAAGGGGCGTGCGCACCAGCGCCACCCGTGAGCCGGTACGGAATGCGATCCCATTCGAGCCCCACCGCACGCAACCCGTGCCAGCGGGCGACAGGCCCGTTGCAGTGACGCCAACCGGCAGCAACGTCTTCACGTCATACGCGGTGACCGCGCCGGAGGAGATGATGTAATAGCGACCGGACGGCACATCTTCCGCGACGGGCAACCCACCCGTGAACGTGCCGATCTGCTGGTTGCGCGCGGGATCAAAAATTTGGCCGGTGGTTGCAAAGATCAGTCCCGCGCGGCAGGCGATGTCCACGTTGAAACCCTGCAAGCCGCCCCAACTGCCTGCCGGGTAAATGCCCCCGGCATCATATTTCAGAATCTGCGTGGCAGCCGGGCTGCTTTCGTTGTCGTAACCGTAGAGGTAACCCGGCGTGCCCGACGGCTCGATCACGTTCGCGCCCAAAAACGCCGTGTAACTGTTGCTGCGAGCGACGCCGTTGTCGTAAATCACAACCCCGCCGAAGTGCGGACTGCCGTTGCCATTCCGGCGGGACACTGCAACCGCGGCCGGACTCCCGACCACGGGCGTCATGTCCTCAACCGTCATGCCAGCAAGATTCCAGCTTTGCACGATGGATTGCGAATTCACGTCAAACTGGCAGATACGATTCGAAGAACTCAGCGAGGCGAAGACATATTGCCCGCCGTCGGAAACCGCCAGCTTGCCGGAAAACGCGCCGATGGAAACGGGCGTCCCGGCCACGGCGGTGAATGGATCGATGGGCGTCAACGTGCCGGTATTGGTGTAGCTCGCGTAGAGCAGGTGCGTCAGCTCGCTGTAAACCAGATCGTGGGAAGCAATGTTGAGCAAAGAAACGGTCGGCGGAACAACGTCGAACACGCCGCTTTGACTCATCCGCCCGCCCGGGTCGGCGGCGGTGAGGCGAACATTCGCAAACTCCCAGGAGCCGACGGTGATGCTGCCGGACCATTGGCCGTTCACGAAGTTCATACTGG
>JAQGOT010000632.1 GCA_028293465.1 Pedosphaera sp.
AGATCCACGAGGCAAAGAATGGTGGAAAAGCCGTGGTCGGAAACCACCAGGATGTCGGTCGTATCGCGGACGCCTTTCGCTTCCAGCGCGCGCAGGGCGCGGGCGAGGTTATCGTCGGCGTTGTGGATGGCGGTCAACGAACGCTCCGAGCCGGGGCCGGTTTCGTGTTGGGCCAGGTCTGGTTCGTTCATCCACAAGAATGAAAGGTCGGGGACGCCGTCCGCCCAGAGCGAGTCGAGCAACGCCAGCGTGGTCCAATCGTTGCGGGTCGGTTTGGCATCATTGGCCTTGGGAAAGGCTCCGTAACGATTCGTCAGCCGTTCCAAAAGATCCGCCGGGAGGGTCTGACCGGCGAATACGTTGGCTCCGGAATTGGCGTTGGTGCGGTCGGCACGATCCAGCAACAGAGCCACGGGTTTGGCACCGGCGACCGCCGTCTTGCGGCCGGCCTGGCGGACAATCTCAACGAGGGTCGGGAGAGCCAAATAATGACCGTGGGTCAACTCATCACCTTTGCGGACGATACCCAACTCCTCGGTGTGAATGAATGCCAAGGGATTGATGTCCGGGCGGTATTCCTTGTTGCCAACGATGCCATCATGAGCCGGGTACGCCCCAGTAGAGAGGGCGGTGCCGTTCACTTCCGTCGAGCTCAAGTAAGCCGGATGGTGATGCTTGAACGTGACGCCTTCGCGGGCGAGTTGCCAGAGATTGGGAGTGTTTTGCTGGGTCACGAAATCGGGCCGCATGCCGTCCCAAACCATCACCACGACATGCCGGGCTTTGCCCACGGCCATGGCGGCGAGAGAAAAACAACCGGTGAGCAAAGCCGCCAATAAGATTAATAAATTGCGCATATCCTAAATCAGTTTTTAACCGGCTGGGAGGTGAGTGTGATTGATGGTCGCCCTCATCCCGGCCTTCGCCCCCGAGGAGAAGGTGAACCGGCTACGTCGCAGGGGAGCAATTGCGTTCCGGTTGCAGTCACCTGCGACTGTTCATCCGGGTGAAAACAGTCATAAATCACAAACCCTGAGGGTTCGTTTTAATGGAAGCAAATAAATTTTGGTTACGCTTCGGTGACGACGCCATCCATATCGGCGAGTTTCTGGGCCGCCGCCTCCCATTCCGGGCTCAGCTCCGCGAGGCGGTCCTGCACGTAAATGAGCTCGCGATTGATGTCCATGGCGCGGCCGGGTTGCTGATAGGTTTCCGGCTTCTCCAGTTCCGTCGCGAGTTCGGTGCGCTTTTGCTCCAGGCCGCTGATCTCTTTTTCCAAGGAGCTCACCAGTTGCTGCTGCTCTTTGCGAGCGCGGGAGAGGGCTTGGCGCTGTTCCGCTTCCTCGCGCTTTTGTTCTTTTGTTTTTTGGGCCACCTTCTCGGCGGGCTTGGGCTTGGGAGCCTCGACCTTTGCGCCGGCGGTCAACGCGGCGCGCGCGGAAGTGGCGGAGGTTTTGTCGAGGTAATATTGGTAATCGCCGGCGTAATGGTTGAGTTGCCCGCTGTGGACATGGACCACATGGTTGGCGAGGGCGCGGATGAAGTACACATCATGGCTGATGAAAACGAGCGTGCCGGCGAATTGCTTCAGCGCACCGACGAGCGCATCGATACTCGGCATGTCGAGGTGAGTGGTCGGCTCGTCCATCAGCAACAGGTTGGGCGGGTCCAACAGCAACTTCACCAGCGCGAGGCGGCTTTTTTCACCACCGCTCAGGACGCTGACGCGTTTGAAGACATCATCACCGCGAAACAGAAAGCAGCCGAGAACAGTGCGGACAAACTGCTCGGTGACGCGTTGCGGCGTTTCCAGCGCTTCCTCCAGCACGGTTCGTTGGGGCTCCAGCATTTCGACGCGGTATTGGGAGTAATAGCCCGCCTTGACGTTATGACCGAGTTCGCGAAGGCCGGCCTGGACAGGCAAGACCCCGGCGATGAGTTTGAGCAGGGTGGACTTACCGGCGCCGTTGGGGCCGACCAGCACCGTGCGCTGGCCACGTTCGGCCATATAGTCAATGCCGCGATACACCACATTCGCGCCGTACGCGTGATGAATACCTTCGAGGGTGATGACCTTCAAGCCGCTCCGCTGGGGTTGGGGAAAACTGAAGTTGATTTTTTTATCATCAACGGCGGGCGGTTCGATTTTCTCCATGCGCTCGATCTGCTTCAACTTGCTCTGAGCCTGGGCTGCCTTGGTGTTCTTGGCGCGGAAGCGGTTCACGAAATCCATCAAATGCGCAATTTCCCGCTGCTGGTTTTTGTAGGCCGCGAGTTGTTGCTCCTCTGCCGCCGCCCGCTGGGTCAGGTAATCCTCATAATTCCCACGATAGCGGAAAATACGCGATTGCCGAATCTCCACAATGCTGTCCACGAGCTGATTTAGAAACTCGCGATCATGGGAGATCATGAGAATGCCGCCGGAGTATTGCTTGAGATACTCTTGGAACCAGAGCAGGGCTTCGAGGTCGAGATGGTTGGTGGGCTCATCGAGCATCAGCAGATCAGGCTCCTGGACGAGCAATCGCGCGAGGTGAGCGCGCATGACCCAACCGCCGCTCATTTCACGGGCGGGACGATCGAAATCAGTTTCGCGAAAGCCCAGGCCGGACAGGATTTGCTTGGCCTTGGGCTCAAGCTGATAGCCGCCCAGTTCATCGAAACGGGCGTGCAGGTTGTCGTGCTGATCGTGATGATCCGCCTCGGACGGGTGGTTGGCTTCCCAGGCTTTGAGCTGCTTCTGCAGCTTCGCGATTTCCGGAGTGATGGCGGTGGCCAGTTCCAGCACGGTTTCATCGCCGGCGGGCGCGCTTTCCTGCGGCAGGTAGCCGGTGGTGGTGTTCCGCTGGAACGTGACCGCGCCGGTATCCGGCGATTCACTCTGGAGGATGAGGCTAAAAAGCGTGGACTTGCCGGCGCCGTTAGGGCCGACGAGGCCGATGCGGTCTTCGCGGTTGACCTGCATGGTGACGCCTTCAAACAACGTGCGGCCACCGAAGGATTTGCTTACATCTGAGATGGTTAACATACAAAAACGTAAAGCTTGCGGCTGTTCGGTCAATCAATCAAGAGGGTTTATTTGGGGGCGCAGGGTCGCCAGCCTTGAAGTCTGGGGCGCGTCCGGGTGTGAACGGGTGGCAGGATGCCACCCGAACCGTCAGGCTGGAAGCCTGACCCA
>JAQGOT010000640.1 GCA_028293465.1 Pedosphaera sp.
TAATTGAATTTGCGATGTGCGAATCCAAGCGAATAGGCAGCCTCAGCGACTCGCCCGGTCGGGTCATTGAACATATCCCGGCTGGCCACGGGAACTAACAGGGCCTCATCATACGTGCGGGCGCACCAACTGACGGCTGCGCCGAGCAGGTAGGGCAGATAACTGACCGCGAGCGGTTGCGGATGTCCACCATCCCCCCAATCCGTGTTCAAGTAGCCGATGGCACCATGAGCACGACCGACTTCGGCCGCCCGTTGCAGATTAAGGAAGCTGTTGTCGTGGCGACCGATCAAAGTCATCCAGGTGGAGGTTCCCGGGCACGTATAGAAAGGAACCTTGGAGCGGGCGAAAACCGCAGCCTCTCGTTCGAAAGGATGGTTGGCCTCGTAACCCCAATTCAACGCAATGATATCCCGTGGCAGTTCCTTCACCAGTTCTGGATAATGCAGAATAATGTCCCCCCAGAACTGCATCTGCTTGTTTCGAGCCTTGGTTTCACGATAAATTTTCTTGAGAAAATCCACGTAAACCCGCCCTTTGCCCTCGGCTTCGCAGAGCTTTTTGCTCTGGCCACGACCAAGGTCCCAAGTTTCATCACAACCAACGTTCAGGCGGGAGCTGGTGAAATAGGGCAGGAGTTCGTCGTATAACTCGCCGAGGAATGGCACCGTCCCCGGATGTGTGGGGGCCAAGGTAGACGGGTAACGCAGGAATGCGCCACCTTGATCGGGCCAGGGTTGGGCGGTCTCCGCGAGCTTGCGCAGGGGCGGGTATTCCAGCCAGTAGCGCAAATGTCCGAAGGAGTTTTGATTTGGGACCAGTTCAATGCCCAACTCACGGCAACGAGCGTCGAGTTTTAGAATTTCATCGCCGGTCAACGCTCCCCATTCGCACCACACCGCCTCGTAATTGCGATAAGCGAAGGTGTGTTCGGTGTAGAGCTGGAATTCGTTGATTTTGAAATCAGCCAGTTGATCCATCAATCCCAACAAAGTTTCGAGGCGCGGCACCCGGCCACGGGAGATGTCCAGCATCACGCCGCGCTTGTCGAAGTCCGCGTAATCTCGGATGGCGAGATACGGCAGACGACGGCCATACTCCCGAAATAATTGCCGCAAGGTAGCCACCGCCGCCCGCAAACCCTGCTCCTCCCGATAGTGAACGCTGACGCCACGCGCGTTGATCGTGAGAGTATATCCCCCGGGACCGTCAGGCGCGCTGCTGCCACGCATGGCTTTGATGGCCAGTTTTGGATGCTTGGGCGATCCCGTGATTAATTCCAGAGCCACTCCGAACGGCTTGACCGCTGACGCCAGACGACTGGCCAGAGGCAGGAGAACGGTGTCCCTCGGCAGACCCGCTTCCAGATACAGGGCGGACTGCACCGGCAAAAGGAACGTACCGGCCGTTCGGCGAAGCGAGCGAGGGTAGGGGAGTAATTTCAAAATGGCAGATCCTCGAACGGTGGCAACCCAGCCCTAGGCGGGAGCAGGATCAAATCAGGTTTGGGCCGGAATCATTCCGGATTTGCGCGCGTAGTTAAACAGGCCGCCCGCATCAACTACCGGACGCACATCGCCCAGAGGTTTGAAGGAATAAACTTTGCCGGTCTGCTTAACCGTCACGGTGGCGGCATCGAGGTCAACGGTGACAACATCGCCCGTTTTCAACACATCGCAGAGGCGATCCGTGCACTCGCAGGGGTACAACTCGCCAGTGGCAACGCAATTGCGAAAGAAAATTCGGGCAAAGCTTTCAGCGAGAACGATCCGGCAATCTGCCGATCCCATGGCAATCGGGGCGTGCTCGCGCGAACTGCCGCAGCCGAAATTCCGGCCAGCCACAACGATCGGATATTCACTATCAAGTTGGCCGTCCTTGACGTAACGGGTCGAATAGAGCGACTCGGGCAAGCCGCAAAGCGCGTAAGAGCCCAGCTTGATATACTCCTCGTCAATAGTGGGGACGAGGTTCAGATATTGGGCGGGGATGATTTGATCGGTATCAATGTTGTCCCGCACCACGTAAACAGGTCCTGTAAAAACAGATTGCATGGGGTTAATTTGACGGCTCAGCGGCGAGTTTTCAACCAGATAAATCTGTGCCTTCAGGAACCAAGTGGATGGGATCGCCGATGCTAATCCGGCCTGGACGGATGACTTCCGCCAGGACGCCCTGACGGTTCCCCTCCATTAACTGACGCAACCCAGCGCACAGGGCATCCATTTTTGAGCAAGGTTTGCGCGGCTCATGGAAATAGAGAATCGCCTCGCCAATCGCCACCTTTTGGCCGATCAGCGCAACCAGATCAATGCCCAGAGTCTCGATGTTTGCCCGGACGGCGCCCGGCGGGATAGCACCGAGGCCCAAGCTGGCCGCATGGTCCGCAATCTGTTCGCGCTCCATCAAGCTGATTTGTCGTCGAGAGGGCTTCCCGGTTGACCGGCTGATACGTCCGAAGTAGCGCCCGTTGCCGCGGATACCATTCTGCGCGACGGTTTCCAGAGCCATCACAGCCTGCAAGGGAGCGCCCGACTCGGAAGGATGAAGGTGTAAAGATTCCACCCGGCCCGAAACCCCGGGATCGAATTGTTTGCTCATCTCTGCAACCATGACTCAGGGAAATGCCTCGTGCAAGTAGCTGTATGAAGCCGTAAAAACGGAAATACCAGACAAGCCGCCATAACAGCGAGCTGCCTCCGGACTGCTCACCGAGCCCGTTTGGTGGTTTTGCGCTTTTTCCGCCGAACGAAGGAATCGATGAGAACAATGGCAACGAACAGAACAGCGATGACGCCAACGACGACCAAAACGATTATCGCGGGATTGTCTGCGGTAGTCCTTTGAAGCTTCAGAATCTCGTTTTTAATGTCCATCAAAACCCGGTGTTGAAAAGGTATACGGGCACGGTGGCGAAACGTCAATGCATCCTGCATGGAGGCCGGTGGCATTTTGGGCGCAACGGACAGCCTTTCAACCTGAGCGACGCTGGTTCAATCCCACTTGCGCTATGAGGACTGCTTCCTATAATGATTCGATGCTCGACATCAAATGGATTCGTGAACAACCGGATTTGGTTCGCCAGCGCTTGGCCACGCGCGGGGCAGGGGATGAGGCCCGCATCGATGAGTTGATAGGACTGGATGAGCAACGGCGCAAGCTGCTGGCCGAGGTGGAAGGGCTGAAAGCCCAGCGCAACCGGGTTTCCAAGGAAATCGGCGCCTTGATGGCCCAAAAGAAATCCGAGGAGGCGGAAGCCAAGAAAAAAGAGACCCGCGAGCTGGGTGACAAGATTTCAGAACTGGACAAGCAAGCGGCGGCGGCGGAGGCCGCCCGGGATCAGATTTTGTTGAGCCTGCCGAACCTCCCGCATGAGTCAGTGCCGATCGGCAAAACCGCGGCGGATAATCCGGTCATGCGCACCTGGGGTGAAAAACCGGTTTTCGCCTTCAAGCCAAAGTCGCACGTCGAACTTTGCGAAAGCCTAAAATTGGTGGACTTCGCGCGCGGCGCGAAACTCTCCGGCAGCGGTTTTCTGCTTTATACCAATTGGGGTGCGCGGCTGGAGCGGGCTTTGATCCAATTCCTGCTCGACCTGCATACGACCCAACACGGCTACACGGAAGTATCGCCGCCTTATATCGTGTCCCGGGATTGCATGGTGGGCGTCGGGCAATTTCCAAAGTTCGTTGACCAAGCGTACGCCGTGCGCGAGGGCGAGGATGCCAGCACATTGGGTGCGCTTTATCTGCTGCCAACGGCGGAAGCCCCGGTCGCCAACATTCATCGCGAGGAAATTTTACCTGAACGGCAACTCCCGATTTATTATTGCGCCTACAGCCCCTGTTTTCGGGCCGAGGCGGGCGCGGCCGGCGTGGGCACACGGGGCATGATTCGCGTGCATCAGTTCGATAAGGTTGAACTCATCAAGATCGTGAAGCCGGAAACCGGTTACGATGAATTGGAGAGGCTGGTGGGCAACGCCGAGCGGGTCTTGCAGGCCTTGGAGTTACATTATCATGTGATCCAGCTCTGCACCGGTGATATGGGTTTTGCCAGCGCCAAGACTTACGACATCGAAGTGTGGGCTCCGGGACAGGGACAATATCTGGAAGTCTCGAGCTGCTCGAACTGCGAGGATTTTCAGGCCCGTCGCATGAGCCTGCGCTTCAAATCCGAAGCGGGCGAAAACCGGTTTCCGCACATTCTAAACGGGAGCGGCACCGCGTTGGCGCGTCTGTTTGTGGCGCTGGTGGAAACCCATCAGCAACCGGACGGCAGCGTAACAATTCCTGCAGCATTACAGCCTTACCTTAAGACCGACAGGATAAAACCTTGAACCCAGGATTCAGGGAACATCCGACTGCATGAGAATTCTGCTGGGTAGCAGCGAAGTTCATCCGTATTCCAAGACAGGCGGGCTCGCGGACATGGTCGGTGCGCTGGCCAAGGCGCTGGATCATGCCGGACATGAAGTCGGGGTTGTAACACCGCTCTACTGGGGGATTCGCGAACGTTTTCCAGCGATCAAAAAGCTGGATTGGCACATGGACCTGCCGCTCGGCCCGCGGCAGGTGCTGGGCGAAGTTTGGACACTAAGCCTGAGCCCAAAATCGACGATTTATTTCATCGACCAGCCGGCGTTCTTCCAGCGAGCAGGCATTTACCAAAAGGCCGGCGTTGATTATCCCGACAACGCCGAGCGATTTATTTACTTCTCCAAAGCCATTGTGCATCTGGCGAGGTATCTGCCGTGGGAGCCGGAGCTCGTGCATCTGAACGATTGGCAAACCGGGCTTGTACCTCTGCTTATCCAGCATCAGAAGCTGAAGGAAGGGTGGGGGAGCCGTCCCCGGACTTGTTTCACGATTCACAACCTGGCCTACCAGGGAGTGTTCCCGGCTGAGCAATACGCGCTCACCAACCTGCCGCCGGATTACTTCAACCTGAACGGGGTTGAATTCCACAGCATGCTGAACTGCGTTAAAGCCGGCATTGCCTACGGCGATGTCGTCACGACCGTCAGCCCGCGTTATGCCCGGGAGATTACAACCCCGGAATTCGGTTGCGGGCTGGACGGATTATTGCGCAAACGCCAGGCATCCCTTTTTGGAATTCTGAACGGGGTTGATTACGAGGAATGGAACACGACCCGGAATCCGTCGCTGCCACACCTCTACTCGCTCCGGAGTTTGGCCGGCAAGGAGCAGGATAAACTGGAGTTGCAAAAGGAACTGGGACTGCCGGTCGATGCGAGCATTCCGCTTTTTGGAAGCATTACCCGGCTGGCTGATCAGAAAGGTGTCGATATTCAACTCGGTGCCTTGGAGGAGATGTTAAGCAGCCAGATCCAGTTCGTTTTGTTAGGCAGCGGATCGCCGGCCTACGAGAAAGCTTACCAAGGCCTGGCCCGCCGCTATCCGGACAAGGTAGCCGTGCGCATTGGGTTCAATCAGGGATTGTCCCACCGGATTGAGGCGGGCGGCGATTTTTACCTCATGCCTTCGCGGTTTGAGCCCTGCGGATTGAATCAGATGTACAGCCTGCGTTACGGCACGATTCCGATCGTCCGTGTCACCGGCGGGTTAGACGACAGTGTCATAGACATCACCGAAGATCCCAAGCAGGCAAACGGAATCAAGTTTACTGAATACAGCGCCCGGGCGCTGGCCAAGAGCATGCGCAAAGCTTTGGTGCTGTATGGTGAACCCAAGCTGTTGCGGCATTACCGACAGAATGCCATGAGCGCAGATTTCTCCTGGGAGCGCGCGGTGGAGCAATATCTCAAAGTCTATCAAGCAGCCCAAAGCCGTTGAGTTGATGCTTTTCTAAAGGACTTCTAAACTGAGATAGATGGGCTCCCCTTCCAATTCGCGCCGGGAAAGGTGTTGCAACGACGCTTCGCGAGGATGGTGGCGGCAGATCCCGAGTCGCGAAGGAGAGCGGGGTAATCACCTACTATCAGGCAAGGTTTGGAATTGTTAAAACACCTTCCGCCATGCACGAGAGCGGCTCTGAGAATCATTCGTTGGCTCCACAATGTTTTTTGTGAATGCGCAGCCTTTCACCACTGATGGACCTTACCATTTTCACACTCGCCAGCGCGCGCTCGGGCACGCTCTATCTGAAACATTTATTTCAGCATAATCTCAAGGATTGCGTCTGCCGGCATGAGCCCTTTTTTGATTGGGGCAACCCGACTCTTTTCGGGCCGGCGATTTACGATGCGCATGCCGGCCGGTGGGACCGGATCCGGACCCGTCTGGCTGCCAAACGCGCTTACATTGACCGCCTGCCGGGCAGGGTTTATCTGGAATCCAGCCACGCCTTCCTGAAATCGGCCTATGTCGCGGCACTGGAGTTCTTCCCGGAAATGGGGCTCGTCCACCTCGTTCGTGATCCGCTCAAGGTGGCTAAAAGCGAGGCATATCGAGAAACCTGGCGGCGGCGGGTACATGCTCCCTTTCATTTTTATACCGGTGATGATCACCGGCACCATTTCTGCTGGTCACTGACGGGCAATGAGGAGATTTTCCAAGGTTTCGATCTCGAGCGCCTCAGCCTATTCCAGCGTTACTTGATTCAGTGGATCGAAATTGAAAATCGCGCGATGCAATTCCTGGACCGGCATCATCTGCACAGCCGATGCTTTACGTTGCAATCGCCCGGTGACTTGAACGATGCCGTCACCATCCAAGCGCTGTTTGATTTTTTCGGCCTCGCCACGCTCCATTCGCGCCCCATCCTGCGCGGCCGCAAAAACCGGAGCCTGGGCCGCATCACCCGAATCACCCCTGAGGATCAGAGGGAATGCGAGGAGGTGCTGGAGCGGATGCCTGCCGGGTATCTCGAAGTTTTTCGGCGCGAGCCTTACGTGCGTTATTACTGGAATCCAAGTTTTCACCGGCTGGCGCTGCCCAAAAGGGCGGGGGAGCAACCTTCGGCGAAGGTTTCAGCAAGCGCCGGCGTCGGTCAGTTGCCGGCATCCAAGGAGAAAGGGTGCTGAAAGTGGAAGCAGATTTTGAAAATGGGAGGCGCGCCCGCCTAGCTGCGGTATTCTAGGCGCTTCCCGCACGGCTCCGCAGGAGCGTTGTCGAACTCTTGGTGGTTGACCGCACACCCGATGACAAAGGCATCGCATTGGCGAGCGGAGTCGGGAATCTGACCAGGAGCGCATCACGGGAGATCCATAATTGATGACAAGCGACATGGGTGAGGCGGCGACCCGCCAGGGCACTGGGATTGAAGGCCCGGATCAATGCCCATTGGTGAAGGCACTCGCCCAAATTGCGCAGCCGACCGGGCAAGGTGTTGGATGGCGGTGTGCGGGCCAGTTCAAAGCCGTAGAGTTTTGCGAATCGTTCCATTCTGGCCTGGGATTTTCCGTTTCCAAATAAGGCGCGCGCGTGAAAAACTCTGACCTGATCGAGGCGGTTGCCAGAGCGGATTTGATCGGCCAGGAGTGCCAGGGAGTGCCGCATCCGCCGCTGGGTCAGCACCGCCCATGAGAGCTTCGGTCCGTCTTCCGGGATCTGGGGAATATGCTCGTTCCACAGATGCAGTTCTGCGATGAGTTCTCCCCGCCGGAGCCGGATTGCGTCGGAGAGAACCAGGTTCTCCTCAGTGCGGCGCACGGCGACCCTCAACAGACAGTGGGGGTGATCACAAAACTCAAAAATGCCCTGCTTTTTACGCAGGTGGGCATCCAACCGGCGCGCGGAATGGGCCAGCATTTCACCGGAGCCTGCAATCACTGAGTTGGCGCGGACACGACTCGCGGCCAGCCAGGCACCTGCTTTGGTCGCACCAGAATAGATTGCGCTCAGAATAGGCCCGTATTTCATGGCAGGAGCTGAACTGGGCCGGGACCAGGCCAGAGGGGTCATTTTTTTCACCCGGCATCTCATTTTCCATGGGACGGGATCATTGCTCAGTGGCTTTGAGCGGTATATTCTTCATTTGAAACTTTCTGTATATTTGGGCCCTGTTTTTTAGCGCGAGTCCCCGGCCTCAGGTCTTGTGATTTTTGGCCTCACGGCAGGAAACTTCAATGGAGTGTTAACCCCGGTCTGGACGATGGTGAAGAAAATTAGCCAGCGGTGACATCGCGTAAGTTCCTTGTGTCGAGGCGGCCAAGCAGGTAATAGAGGGGCTGTGGGAACTTTAGCAATTCCTCGCCTAACGATTATAACGCTGGTTGTATTCCTTCTCAACAGCGGTTGCAGCCGACCACCCAAGGTGGGCTACACATTCGCGCTCCCATCGGCAAACGGTCTCAAGGACAAAGCGGATATTACTTTCCGGGGCGTTCAGGTCGGCTACGTCACGGACATCCGTCTCGCCCCAGCCACCTCGAATATAGCGCCGGGAATCATCGCAACCGGTTACATCACCAACCCCCAGATGCGGCTGATTCTCGGAGACACGGCCCGAGTAATTACCGTGAAGATACTTGCCGAGCCGGAACTTGAGATTGTCCGCGTCTCTGCATCAGGACCGCCGCTCCCTGCAGGGTCCACGATTGTTGCCTCCTCGACGCCGTCTGGACTCACCAGTGTCGCCGACGTCGCCGACGTTCTGGCGACGGCTATTGAAGTCCGCCTGTTGCCGCCCGACAAGCAAAGACACGTCAG
>JAQGOT010000644.1 GCA_028293465.1 Pedosphaera sp.
AGTGTCCAAAACCAAGGGGCCCCAGCCACCCTTCAGGAAGATCGGCTAGTCAGCCCGGTTGAGACATTCCATTCGTCCGGCCTCCATGAGCGGCATGGACCCGAGGCCGTCGGTGGCACCATTACAACCTGGTAATTCTGCCCAAAACGCTTTTAGGTCTGGATCCTCCAGCGCCATCTGCTTGATCGCATTCGGCCCGCCCATGCCAAAGGCCATTTCCATCCATCTACAAGCCTCTTGTTTCCTCCCCAGTTGGCAGGCGTAGCAAGCCAGGTTGTAGCAGATGAGCCAATGCTCCGGGAACCTGTCCCGGGCCGGACGAAGCAGTTCGTAAGCCGCTTGGTTGAGTTTCAATTTGTGGAGAGCAAAGGACCGATGAACCCATCCAAAGGGCCGTTCCGGTGCGATATCTACGAGCGTTGAAGCGACCTTAAGGCACTCCTCCCATTTGAAGGCATAGGCGCAGATTAATGCGCGAAGCTCAAGCACCTGAGGGTGGGTGTCCGAGGGCGGCGCGATCTTGGCAAGTTCTCCCTCTGCCTGGATGTGATTTCCAAGTTCAAGCCAGGTATGGGCGGCTCTCAGGTGGTGGGTGTCCTGCAATTCCAGTTCTTTCATGAGCGGTGTCAAAGCCTGTCAACGGGGGCCAAAACCGAATCTATTAGCCACAGTTTGCCTCGACCGACTCCCTCATTTTAAAAGTTCCAAGAGTGCTGGATATGGGGTGTTCACCTATGTTGAACCAGAGACAGTCCTCCCGGATTTGATTGCCCTCGGTGCGACACCAAACAAAACTATAGCACGGATGAACCGCTTCAGCAGGCCTCCCATAATCCTTGATATGCCTGATGACCCGGTGTGCTGAGGCTCAAAAAGGCTCTTCTGCACTGCCGCTCAGCGGCACCAGAGGTTGGCGCTTGAGCCGGCGAAACTCCTGCTGCTGGTGCAGCATCTCGAGACGCTCTGCTTCGCCGAACTCCGGCTGCCCCGAGCGTTGGGTCAAAAGAGTAATTTGGCTTTCAATATACTGATTCCGCAAACGTAGGACGATGTCGTTCGATTGCTGCGCGGGATTGTGAATGGGGCGGTCCTCCGCCGTGGCTTCGGTGATCATGCTCCGCATCTCGGCGGCGTCGCATTGCGTGAGAAAAGCCGCCACTCCCTGCCAGTTCCCATCCACTTGGGCGGCCAACCGTTGCGTGATGACCTGCCGTACCACCGCATGTTGAATCCAATTAATATCGAGATGCGCCTGAAGCCATTCCACGGTTTCTTCGTGCATCAGAATCAATTTCAATAACCAATACTCCGTGCTCGCGGGCCGTACCGACTCGGAAATGGGCTCAGCCTGCTCGTCGTTGTCAGGTGCTGGCGTAGCGCCCTTCAGCCGCGAGGCTTTGCGGAATTCTGCCCGGACCGCTTCGGCGGAAACCCCGAGTCGAAGCGCGGTCTTTTGCGCGTACGTATCAATCAACACCACGTTGCCGGTCTTATGCACGGCTTGGGCAATGTCTTGCAGGACCGCCAACCGTCCCTTGTCCGCACTCAGGTCATTCTGGAGACAAAGGCGATTCAAATAATAATCGAAGAACCCTTCGGCCTGCTCGATTAGTTCCCCGAAGGCCGCGCCGCCCGATTGCTTGATGAAGCTGTCCGGATCATGCGGCGCGGGGACGACTGCCACGCGGATGGCCAGACCGGACGCCAGCAGGCTGTCCAGCGATCGGACCGCCGCGTTCTGCCCCGCATCATCGGAATCGAAACACAGCACCACCTCTTCCACATAGCGTTTCAAAATGCGGGCATGATCCATCGTCAGTGCCGTCCCCTGCGGCGCGACCACGTTTTTGACTCCGCCCATGTAACACGCGATGAGGTCAAGCTGGCCTTCGCAGACGATGGCAGATTGCGCATCCAACAGCGCCCGCTTCGATTTATCCATCCCGAAAAATACTTTTCCCTTGGTGAAGATGGGCGTTTCCGGCGAGTTGACATACTTCGCCGCTTTGGCATCGCTGGAGAGAATGCGACCGCTAAAACCGATGACTCTGCCCTGTTCGTCGCAAATCGGGAAAATTAACCGGCCCCGGAAGCGGTCATAGAAATGGTCGCTCCCTTCTTTGCGCAGGATCAAGCCCGCTTGCTCCACCAAGCTGGTTTCATGTCCCTTGCTCCTGGCCCAATTCACCGTGTCATCCCACGCTTCCGGCGCATAGCCGAGACGGAACAACGTCACCGCCTCCGCGGAAACCCCGCGTTGGGCAAGATAATCGCGGGCGATCTGGCCGCCCGCTTCGTTGGCCAGTGAATTTTGCCAGCGTTGGGTGATTTGCTCGTGAATCTGCAGCAGGTTGTCTTTGAGATGACGGTATTGCTGTTGCCCCGGTTGGTTGTCCAGTTCGAGGGGAATCTTCGCGCGCTCCGCCAACCGCCGGACCGCGTCCATGAACTGAATGCTCTCGAACTCCTTGACGAAGGTGAAGACATCGCCGCCCTTGTGGCAGCCGAAACAGTGAAAAATCTGCTTCTGCGCATTGACGTTGAAACTGGGACTCTTTTCCTTGTGGAAGGGGCAGAGGGCCACGAAGTTGGCGCCGGCACGCTTTAACGGCACGTAGGAGCCAATGACATCCACTATGTCACTGGCGGAACGAATCTGTTCGAGCGTTGCGGGAGAAATCAAGCCAGCCATGGGACGGAACCAACCGCGGTTGCTACACCATGGTTTGTTCTAACCCGCCCGGCTGCTCAAGGCAAACTCTCTTTTCGCTGGAGCGACTTGTACTCGGGCGCCGTCGGCTTGATGAGGAGGAAACTGGCGTATTCTTTGAGTTGCTTGCCTGAAAAAGATTCTTTGAAAACTTCCGCTTGCACCGAGTAAAGCTCCGGGAAGAAGGTGCTGCCATAAACATCATTCTGAAACGCCACCGCCTTGGAAACTTCCTGATTGGTATAGGAACGGGCATTCAACAAGGCGCAGGCTGCTAGCAGGATGCAAAGGAAGCGAAACCCGCCCGCCACCATTCCCAGGTAAAATTCACCCCGCCCAAAAACGCTGCTGCCGGCCAGCTTGCCTCCAGCTCCTTTTTTGATAAGTGAAAAAATAATCTTCACCACGATCGCGGTTGTGATGTACATGACGAGGTAGCAAAAAAGATGACTCAACGGCGAGGATTGCGCCAGCATGTCTCCCAAGGGATGATACAAAAACGCGCAGGCAAAGACGATGGCCGCCCATTGCAGTGAAACCATGAGCTCCTCTGACATGCCGTGCTTGCGGCCCTTATTGGCACCCAGCAGGATCATGATGACGACCACAAAATCGAACCAGTTGATTGGTAGCTTATCGAAATTCATAAATGCTCAATATTTGGACACTTGTTAGTGCGTCACAATCATTGTAGCAGCTTGCTGGCCAGAATTACGGCCAACTGGAAGGCGGGTCTTAAAAATTAAGGATTGTCTCGCAACCAATAGCGAATGGAGGTCGCTTGGGAATTGCCAGGCTCCAACTCCAGCACCTTGGTATAGTGCAACCGGGCGGCTTGGGGTTGGTGGAACTGTTCAGAATAAAGGCTGGCCAGCATCAGGTGCGTGGCAGCCAGGTGGCTTGGCGATTCCCCGGGATTGATGACCAGCAGACGCTCTAATTGTTGCGCCGCATCGATCAGATAGCCCGTTTTCCTAAGTGCCAGTGCAAAATTAAAACGGGCATTGAACGACTTGGGGGTGATCGCCAGTGCGGTCTCGTAAGCGAACAGCGAAATCGCCATATCTCCGTTATCGTAGGCCGCCAGCCCAAGGTTGGATTGGGCCTCGAAGAAGCTGGGGTCACTCTGGGTCGCTGCCCGATAACCCGCCACTGCCTCCGGTGATCGATGCTCCCGTTGAGCCTGTAAGGCCAGGGCAAACAGGCGCTCCGCTTCGACCCGGTTTCCGGGCAGCGGTTTGGTCGGCGAAACATAGGCATACCGCCTCGCCGCCTTGGATGCCTCGGGTGGGGGAGTTGTCATTTTGGACACCGTCCCGGGATTCGTGGACACCGGCGTCGCGGGTTCAGAATCGGGCGGCGATAGAACTATCAGGGGCAGGGGAGTCGTCGCCGCCGGCTTGGTATCGTGGTGGAACAAATTTGCCGGGTTCATTTTTTGAAAGAATCCCTTCGGCGCTCCCTTGGTCGCAGACGCGCGGGAGGCAATGGGTTCCATTTGTACGCCCGATTCCGAACCCGCCACCGGCACCGCGGCGCTTTGCCCGGCGAGAACGCTGTCGTCGGCCGGTTTGATTACCGTCGCTTCGGGCACCTGAACCGCCTCGGGCCGAACCGCTGGCTCGGGTTGCGCTTGAACCGGTTGCCTCACCACAGGAGGGCTCGCCAGTCTGGGGGGATTGGTCGGTTCGGGTTTGGGCGGGTTGGTCGTTGCAACCGCCACCCGGACAGGATTATTCGAAGCAATCCTGGTCGGACTCGCCGGTGGCGCCGTTGCAATTGGCGGGGAAAGCACTGCTGGGCGTGCTGGCACCGTAGGGTTTAGCTCTTGGTCAAGTTGCCGCGCCGTGGCATTCACGATCTCCCAATTGGCGGGGCGCGGGTTTAGCGCCAGGTACTCCTGGTATTTCTGCAACGCGAGTGCGCGGCTGTTTTGCGAGGACTGCAACAGCACCGCCAGATTGAGCAGGGCCGGTCCGTAATTGGGTTGTTGCTTCAAGGCCGCATTAAAATCGGCAACGGCCTCGCGTGGATGGTTCCGCTGCAGTTGAATGATTCCCAAATTGTTAAGGGCCTCGGCATTTTGCGGGCTGATTCGCAAGGCCTCGTTGAAACTCTTTTCCGCCCCACCTAATTCCCGGAGTCGCAGTTGGGCCGTGCCCAACTTCAACCGGCCCTCCAGCGAGTTACCCTGATGCAGGGTGAAAGCGGTCAATTCATCCCGTGCGGCTTCCAGCTTGTTCTGTTCCAGCAGAAGGCAACCCAAATTGTAATGGACCGGGATCAAGTCATGATTCAGTTTGAGGGCTTTCTGATAGGCGTCCTGGGCGTCGGTTGGCTGGCCCGCGTGGTGGTATGCCAGTCCGAGATAGTTCCAGGCTTGGGCATTCGTGGTGAGCAGAGAACTGGCGAGTTTGAGTTTTTCCACTGCGGGTGCATATTTCCCCTGATCAAGCAAGCGCTTGCCTTCCAACAAGGCCCGCGGCCCGGGAGGGGTACAGCCGCCTGCCCACGCAACTATGAGGGTCAGCAAAACCACCTTCAGGCAGTTTCGGCGGCGCTTTTTATTGGTCACCATTGTCTGAGGTGTTAACATCCATGCCCTGACGTGTCAAGAAACGCACTATTCCAGGCGCGCACGCCGCGCCTTATTATTATCAGATTTGCCGTTCTGGCTCTGCTGCTCCTTGTGCAGCGGACAGAAGCCCAACCTTCCCGTCCGACCGCCGACAAACGGAGCCCGTCGGCGCGTGTCGTCCTGGTGCAGGATCCCGGTGCTACGGACAATCTCGTGCCCGTCCCATCAAGGGTTCAATCCATGGTTGATCGGGCCATCACCAACCTGACCGGCAAGCTCCTGGTCGCCGATGCCTGGCGCACTCTCATCTCCACCCAGGACACGGTTGGCATTAAAGTCTTTTCCGCGCCCGGCCCCAACAGCGGCACACGTCCCGCCGTTGTGGCTGCCGTCGTCCAGGATCTGCTCGCTACCGGTCTCCCTCCGCAACACATCATTGTCTGGGACCGACAGTCTGTGGATTTGCGCCTTGCGGGCTTCTTTGAATTGGAGCGACGCTTTGGCATTCGCGTGATGGGCAGCCTCGAGGCTGGTTACGACGAAAAGACTTTTTATGAAACCGCCCTGCTCGGCAACCTAAGTTGGAGCGACCTCGAGTTTGGCAAAAAGGGGACCGGCATCGGCCGTAAATCGTATGTCTCCAAGCTGGTCAGCCACGAAATGACCAAGATTATCAATATCACTCCGCTCATGCATCACAACTCAGCCGGCGTTTCCGGTAATCTTTACACCCTGGCCATCGGTAGTGTGGACAACACCCTCCGCTTTGAAACCGATGCCGAGAGCCTCGCCCGCTCCATCCCTGAGGTCTATGCCTTGCCAATCCTCGGCGACCGCGTCGTCCTCAATATCGTTGATGCCCTGATTTGCCAATACGAAGGCCAGCAGCGCGGCCTGCTTCATTACTCCAGTGTGTTGAACGAACTCAGATTCAGTCGTGATCCCGTGGCCTTGGATGTCCTTTCCCTCCAGGAAATTGATCGCCAGCGCCAACTCGCCGGGGTCCCGTTGGTGAACACGAACCTGGAATTGTATCCGAACGCCTCCCTGCTTGAAATCGGCGTCAGCGATCCCAAGCGCATCCAGGTGGACAAGCTGCTCTCGCCGCAATCTCCGTAGCAGCTCGCGCGGGTGAGGGCGGTTCGCGCGGAAAGATTGGGACCAACCGCGACGCGTGGGAGCGACGCCGACCCGACAGGGAGGAATCGAAATGGGTTGTGACAGGCTAACTACGAAGCCCCCAGCCCAAGGATCGGACGTTTCCCCCTCACTTCACCGCCAACGCCGACTCGATCGCGCCGGTGACTTCCTGAGATTCAGGTTTCGCCTTTGAATCAAAGCGCTGAAGAATCTTGCCGTCACGCCCGATCACGAACTTGCCGAAGTTCCATTTGA
>JAQGOT010000667.1 GCA_028293465.1 Pedosphaera sp.
CAAATCCTGGACGTTCTCCGCCGCGAGTGCTTCATCCGCCGCGCGCAGGGCGCTGTCGGCCTGTTCGCTGGCGTGACCGGCAGCCGCTTGAGTGGCTTTGCCATCGGGGCCTTTCTTCAACTCCGCATCCCCGGCCTGGTTACGCACGTGCCCCAGATTGTAGAGCGCCGGCACCCGGACCTTGTCATTCTGGCTTTTGAGCGCGGTCTGAAGGGCGGCTTCGGCTTCGGGCAACTTGCCTTGGCGAAATTTCTGGGTGCCGTCATTATAAAGTTCTTGAGGTGAGGGCGGAACCTCTGATTCGCCACCTGAGCCGAAGGCACGGAAGGCCGTGAAAACCGCCAGCACCATTGCGATGAGGACGGCAAGATTCCCCTGCCCCACCCCACGGTTTCGGGGTGGATTGCCCATGCTATTTAGCTCGCGCTTACACATAACAGCTTAAACTTCACTCTTACGCAGAATCCGCCGCGTGCCAATTAAAGATTCAAGGACGAGCAGCGCCACCACGAGCGCCACTGGCAGATGAAAACGATCCACGCCCATTTTCTGCGTCTTGGCCACGTGGGCAGGATCCGACGATTTATCCATGAGTCGACGCACCGACTCGAGTCCTTCGCCCAAGCCACCCATGGGTTGGTAGCTTCCATGGGTGGCTTGCGCAATCGCACTCAGCGTGGATTCATCGAGACGGCTTTGGACCACGGTTCCGGACGGGTCGCGAACCAGGTCGGGCGTGCCCTGCTCGTTGGTGATCTGGATCGAACTGCCCGCAGCCGTGCCCACGCCCACGGCATAGACCACAATGCCTTTCTGCGCCAAGGCCTCGGCTGTCTTGATGCCCGATTTTTCGAGATCTTCCCCATCGGTGAGCATCACCATGACCTTGCGACGTTCTGTTTTTTCCATCGCGCGGGACGCCTCGTCCAAGGCGCGCCCGATGTCCGTGCCGGGCACCACGATGCTTTTTTCATCGACGGACAGCAGCGCCTCTCGGAAGGCGTCGTAGTCGAAGGTCAGGGGACATTGCAAGAATGCCTGACCCGAAAAGGCAACCAACCCGACGCGACCGCGTCCGTGGCGCTGCACAAAATCCAGGATGGCGTATTTGGAACGCGCGAGGCGGTTGGGCTGCACGTCCGTCGCCAACATGCTGCGGGAACAATCCAGAATAAAAACAATATCGTCGCCCAACGCCTGGGAAACCTCGGTGGTCTCGCCCCATTGCGGACGCGCCAGCGCGAGGCTGATGCCGGCCACGGCGAGCACCAGCAGCACACTTTTGACCGACCGGCGGGTGGGGCTGTGTGACTGCAGCAGACCGGCGAGCAAATCCGGCGCGGCGAAGGTGGCGATCTGCTTTTTCCTGGCCCACGCGGCATAGCGGTGCAGCAGCACCACGCACACCGGGGCCAGCACGGCCAGCCAGAGCCAGCGGGGTTCAGCGAAATGTGGATGAGTAAAATCCATGGGCAAGAGGCCTTACGGCACCCTCCGGTACCGGGTATTTGATAAAATCAACTCCAAGAGCAACAGCGCGAAGGCCGCCAGCACTGGCCACTGATACAAGGGAGTGAACGTGGTATATCGACGGAGTTTGACCTCGGTTTTTTCCAGGCGGTCGATTTCGTTGTAGATGTTCTGGAGCTCGCGACGGTTCGTCGCGCGATAGAACCGGCCGTTAGCCAACCTCGCCATGTCACCCAACACGGTATAGTTGGCCGGTTGCAGGGTAATGGTCGGGATGATTTCGCCACCGGGACCGCGCTTGAGCTTGCCAGTGTTGATATCGAACGCGGGGAGCCGACAGGGCTCCTCGATGCCAATGCCGATGGTGTAAATCCTCGCCCCGATGGCGGCGGCGACTTGCGCGGCGGGCACCGGTTCGATCTCGCCTTGATTGTTATCACCGTCGGTCAAGAGGATGATGAGACGACTTTTGCTATCCTTGAGCATCTTCAACCGCTTGGCGGCGGCAGCGGTGGCATCGCCGATGGCGGTCCCCAATTCACGGATCGTGCCGATGTGCAGCCGGTGCAAATTCTGAACCAGCCAGTCGTGATTGAGGGTCAGCGGGCTGGCCAGGTACGGCACCCCCGAAAAAGCGACCAAGCCGATGCGGTCGTTGGGTCGCTTGTGGATGAAATCCTCGAGCACTGAGCTCGCGATGGCGAAGCGCGTGTTCTCATCGTTCTGAGCGCCCATGTCCAGCGACATCATGGACCAGGACAAGTCGAGCACCAGCATGACATCCACGCCGCTGGCTTCGGTTTCGGTGTGGTCATTCACAATGCGCGGGCCCGCCAAGGCCACGATGAAAAACCCGATGGTGAGAATCCGCAAAAATATCAGCAACCGACCCGCGGCGGAGCGGGCAGCGCCACCCACCGCCCGCGCGAGGTCCGCGCTGGGGAACCGGAGCGCCGACAGCTTGCCCACGCGGCCGCGCAGGAAGGCATAGACCGGCAGCAAGGCCAGCAGCGCCAAGAGCCAGGGATACTGGAATTGGAAGTGCTCGCTCATGGGGTGGGTTGGGTGGCTCGAAGCGCGGACTGCCGCTGGCGCTCCAACTTTTCAACGAGCTCACTTGCGCCGGCCAACACCGGCTGCGGTGGCACGGCGGAAGCAACCGCCGCAAACTTCCGTTCATCGGATTGGCGCAGGAAATTTCCGACGGCGGTGGCCAACTCCGCGCCGATTTGCGGGTGGGTTTGAAGCGCCTGGTTGAATTCGGTGGTGGTCAACTCCTCATGCGGCAGGTTGAAGGCGGAGTAAATATAGCGCCTGAGTATCCGGGAAACCTCACCAACCAGCGCCGCGTCTTCCGGGCGATCTTGCAAGGCTGAAAACGCCTGTCGCGCCGTGGTCTCCGGCGGGATGGCTACCACTGGTTTCGGACGTTGGAGCCACCGGATCAGGAACGCCACTGCGCCGAGGAGCGCAAAGGCGGCGAGCATGATTATCCAGCCATGCTGCTCCCAAAAGGACGGGCGCAGTTCGTCACGCGGTGGGCGGAGCGTGGGAAGTTCGTCACCGGCGGCAACCGCAGTGGTCGCGACCAGCAGGAAACAAACCGGCCACCACCAGCTTTGGAGTCGGGTGAAAGTTGATGGCCGCTTCATCCCCTCCTCCTTCCGCGACGGGTTTCGAAGAACCGTTGAAGGGTAAAGGCATACGGTTGCCCCGTGCTGAAACGCAGGGTGTCCACGCCGGCGCGCCGCAAGGTGCGATCCAGTTCAGCCAGCCGCTCAATATTGGTTTCCGCGTAACCCTGCCGGACGGTCGATCGCCCGGAATCCAGCTCCAGCATCTCCCCCGTTTCAACGTCCTCGATGGTCAGCAGGCCGGCATTGGGCAACTCACTTTCCCGCGGATCATGCAGGTGGACACAGATGAGGTCGTGCCGCGAGTTGGTCATGCCGATCTCGCGGACCGTGTCCCGGCCGGCCTGCACGGAGCGGGCGCCGGTGCCGAAACTGTGCAGGAAATCGGTGAGCAGGAAAACGATGGAGCGACGTTGGATGACGTGATTGAGAAAAGTCAGGGCGGCGGGGATGTCGGTTCCCTGGTGCTTCGGCTCGAAGAACAACATTTCGCGAATCGCCCGCAAGATATGGCTGCGGCCTTTGCGCGGCGGGAGAAACAACTCGACCTGATCGGTGAACAACAGCAGGCCGACCTTGTCGCTGCTGCGGGCGGCGGAACAGGCCAGCGTGGCGGCGATCTCGGTGGCAAACTCGCGCTTGCTGTGCCGGATGGAACCGAAGGCGCCCGAGGCGGAGATGTCCAGCGCGATGATGACGCCCAGTTCGCGTTCCTCGCGAAAGCGTTTGACGAACGGCCGCCCCATGCGGAACGTGACGTTCCAATCGATGGACCGCACATCGTCGCCGGGCATGTATTCGCGGAGTTCCTCGAAGTCCATCCCGCGCCCCTTGAAGTGGCTCAAATAGGCGCCGACCATCATATCATTCACCAGCCGGTTGGTGCGAACCTCCACCCGGCGCACAGCTTCAAGAATCTCCTGCAGCGTCATGGAACGGACGGTCGTGGGCAAGGGCCTGAATCGGCTACAATGAATTTTGCGCGCCGCCGATTCGAAGCACGCGCCTCTGGAAATCGGGTGTTGCGATCAGACCGGGGCTTCGGCCCGGCTGGGCTTGTTAATTCTTCGTTATTGTTTCTCCCTCTCACGGTACCGGGATGGTGTTGAATATTTTCTTGATGATATCATCCGTCGTCACGGCCTGCGCCTCTGCCTCGTAGGTGAGGATGATGCGATGCCGCAGCACGTCCGGGCCGATGTTCTTGATGTCTTCGGGCGTGACATAGGCGCGACCTTGGAGCAACGCCCACGCTTTGGCGGCCACGGTCAGATAGATCGTGGCGCGGGGCGAGGCGCCGAACTGGATGAGGTGCTTAACGTCGAGTTTGTATTTCTCCGGCGTGCGAGTGGCGAAAACAATGTGAACGATGTAATCGCGGATCTTCTCGTCCACGTGGACTTGATCCACCAGCTTGCGCGTCCGCAGGATTTCATCAAGCGTCACCACTTGCTTCACCTTGTTCTCTGGAACCGTAAACGCCATCTTATCCAGAATCTTCCGCTCTTCTTCAAACGTGGGATAACCAATCACCACCTTGAACATGAAACGGTCCACCTGCGCCTCGGGCAGCGGATACGTTCCTTCCTGGTCAATCGGGTTTTCCGTGGCCAGCACCAGGAACGGCGACGGCAACGGCATCGTCTCGCCGCCCAGCGTCACCTGGCGCTCCTGCATGGCTTCCAACAGGGCCGACTGCACCTTGGCGGGCGCGCGGTTAATCTCGTCCGCGAGGAGCAAATTGGCAAACACCGGGCCTTTGGTGGCGTGGTACTTGCCGTCCTGCGGGCTGTAAATCAGCGTACCGATGATGTCGGCGGGCAGCAGGTCGGGGGTGAATTGGATGCGATGAAACTGCGCGTGAATCGCCGAGGCCAGCGTCCGCACGGACAAGGTCTTGGCGAGTCCCGGCACCCCTTCCAGCAGCACATGGCCATTGGCCAGCAGGCCCACCAGCAACCGGTCCACCAGATGTTCCTGGCCAACGATCACCTGGCCAATTTCCGTGCGCAAAGTTTTGATCCAGGCCGAAGCCTTTTGCACATCCTCGTTCACTTCGTTTATTGTCGCGCCCATTAAGTTGGGGAATATAAGCCGGTTTCCGCGTGTGTGGGTAGTAAAAATCTTTACTTCCGAAAAAAGGGGAAGCGGCGGCGGTGTAGAGGCGGGGTTGCCTTGTGTCAAATGCAGGGGCAATCCCCGCGCCCGGTCAGGTCAACGGTCGGTGAGAGTGCATACCAGCGTTCATTCCCAAGCCAGTCCCCCGGGACGCAACCCGGGCAGCGATCGGGCATTGGGATTTGAAGCGGCTCATCCCACAGGGTTTTTCCTTGAACCTTAAGCGGTTTGAAAGATCCTGCAAGTGTCTCCGCCGGGATACGCTCCAAAGCGGTTCAACTGTGGAACTGGCCTCGGCGGGCCACCTCAAGTTGATTGTGGAGTGGTCGGCCCCATTGGTCAGCTTGCTGACGGATGAGGTCGCTGGCTTCGCGGGTTTTGGCCTCGGTGTCGGTGGCGAAGGGTTGTGACGGGTTTTTGACGTTGAACCGGGTGACCTGGCGCATGAGTTCGATTTCTGAAGCGGACCAATCCTGCTTGAAGAAATCTCCGATCGAAGAGAACACAACATCGGGGAGTTGGTTGTAGTTGATGAGCAGACCGGGATGTTGTTGATGATGAGCGAGAGCGCTGTGGCAATATTTGGCGAGCGCACGGGCGCAATATTCCTCGCGTGACATTTGCAGGGCGGTGATGAGATCACAACCAAGCCAAGACGGAGGCACTGCGCCGGGCAGCATCTTACCGGCGATTTGTTTCATGTTGGAGACGATGACCTCCACCGGTTCGCGATAGACAAAAATCCAAGGCACACCTGGGAACGCCTTGTGAATGAGAGGCAGGTCGAGCGTGTTCCAACTATCGAACTTTATGAAACAATGTTTTTGGCCGGCTTGTTGGGGCTGGCCCAGCGCGCTCACGAGCCATTGCAGCCAGAGGATGCGCTGGTTTTCATCAAACTTCGGGTTCCACAAATTAGCGCGCAGGATGGCATCAATGGGCCCTGCCTCGGAAACCACGAGGTTTTGCGGGAGGGCGGCGAGCATTTGCGAGATGAGTGTCGAACCGCAACGCGACATATGGAAAATGAACCCGGTGGGATGCAGGCCGGGACGGGTCGCATGCATTTCGCCGAGCAGGTCGATGGAGGTGCGCTGGCGAAAGAGCAGGTTGAAGGGGTGTCGGACGGCGTGATCGATGGTGTCGTTAAAGAACGGATGGGTAAACCGAAGTCCGTTTAGATGGCACCAATCGACCTGCGGACCGGCTGGCTGTGGCACAATCCAGATGGGCGTCCAACCGGCCAGTTGCGATGCGGTCATGGTTGTATCCACCTTTCAATCCAGGCGCGGTGGCCGTCGCGGAGCGCAGCTTCAACTTCCTCGGCAGTGAAATCGCAACCGAGCTCCGTGCCGATCTCGACGGTCAGGGTACGGAAGGCTTCGCGGTCGGAAACTGAACGCAATCTTTCCTGGAGCGCCGGATCGGCCAAAACGCGGCGGCGAAAGTTTTCGAAGTTTTCGCGGGACATAATCACAGAGCGGGTGGTTCGGGGCGGACTTGCGGCGTCCACTCCATTTGAAAATAGAGTTCGTCTTCGTTGATTGTTGAAAATCCGAGGCGGGTATATAGGTGCTGTGCCGGATTGGATTTTAGCACTTGAAGGCGGACTTTTCGGTTGGAGTTGGTTGCTTCGACCAGCAGGTCGTGGAGGAGTGTGGTGCCGATGCCATGACACCGATGCTGCGGCAGGAGGGCGATATCAACGAGCGTGATTTCGTTTTGGCTTTTGGAAAGGAGCAATCGGCCAATGGGATCAGTTTGAAACAGGACGATGTGGCGCTCGGCTTCGGGAAATTGGGAGCGATAGGAATGTCGCTGGCCGTTGAACTGCATTTTGAGAAACGCTTCCTGTTGGACGGGAGGCCAACCCCAGGCAGCCATTTCCTCCGCGCGGGTGCTGCAATATAACTTGAGTAGGAACGCTTCGTCCTCCGGAACTTCGCGCCGGAGCGTTATGTCGGGCACGTGAGATGGTTTAGGCGGCGAGCTTAACGGCACGGTTAAACTGGAGCATTCTCTCCGTGGCAGTGGTTGCAGCTTTGGCGAATTCAGCCTTCCCCGGCAAACCGGCGGGATAATAGTAGCCGAGATAAGGATGGTATTTCTGGATGGCAGCCACAGCGCTGTGGGGCACGGTTTGAAGCTGATAAACTTCCTGGAGGATTTTGAACCGGTCGGAACCGATGCGGTGAGCGAGTTGGGAATATTGATTTCCAAAGTACGGGTCGTAATCCTTGGAATTGATGCTGTTATTGGTCAGCTCCAGATAAAGGGTAACCTTGTTTCTTTCGGCCAGCTTCAGGAGTTGTTTAAGCCCGGAGGCGGAATTGGCGAGAGCGGTTTCAACTTCCAGCCCGCCGCGCGCGCCGGAATAGCAGATGAGACCGGTCAGGCCAGCCTTGGAAAGTTGGGGGATGACTTTCTTGTAATTCGCGATGAGTTCATCGTGGTGTTCCACCTGGCTGAAGCCGCGTTGCTTTCCGAGATCGGCACCGTTGGCCAGGCCGCAGGTGAGATCAAATGTTTGCAAAGCGGGCCACTCGCTGGGGCTTTGCAGTTCAACCGAGGGGAGGCCGAGTTCCAAAGCCACTTTGCACAGTTCCTCCAATGCAGGTTTGTTCCGGGCGAGAGGGCCAATCTTGCGGACCGTTTTCGCGCTTTCATCCGCGGCAGCGAGCAACGGGGAAATACTGGCAGACAGGGCCACTCCACCGGCGATTTTGGCGATGGCGTTTCGGCGGGTGATGAGAGTGCTCATAGGTGGCGATTGGATTGTTATTTCGCGATGCCATTAAAGCCTGATCTGTGCCTGGTAGTCAACGCGAACTTGTAACGGCAGTCATCATTATTTCAGGATTTGCAGCGGTAAATGCTTTACAAAATTTATCCGGATTCTACGCTGTTAGAGATTAAACCGCCTCGAGCCGGAAAAACAGATTTGGTGCAATCTGGTTAATTAAAAAATCGATCAATCCGAAGGTATATAATGAGTCAACCATTCATTGGTGAAATGAGACTTATGGCCTGCAATTTCGCTCCAAAGGGGTGGGCGCTTTGCAACGGCCAGATTCTGGCCATCGCTCAAAACCAGGCGTTGTTCTCCCTTCTTGGCACAACATATGGGGGAAATGGCCAAACAACATTTGCCCTGCCAAACCTGCAAGGAAAGGTCGCGATGCATTTCGGGCAGGGACCCGGGTTGGGCAATTATCAATTAGGACAGGTAGGGGGTGTGGAGTCGGTCACGTTGGCGACCAACCAACTTCCACAGCACAATCATGCGGTGGCTTGCAACAGCACCGCCGGCGGGCAAGCGAATCCCAGCGGTAATTTCCCGGGATTAGCCAACAGCAGTGCGGCGGGTATTTATGAAGCGACGGCCAACAACACCATGGCGGCGGGGGTGGTTGGCAATACGGGGGGCAGTCAACCCCACGAGAACCGACAGCCGCTGCTAACCTTGAACTACGTCATCGCCATGACAGGCATTTACCCGCCCAGAAGTTGAGGCGGCGCGCGGACGTCAAAGTGTTTTTTGCGAGCCAGAACAAAGTAAAATTATGAGCCAGCCGTTTGTTGGAGAAATTAGAATTTTTGCGGGAAGTTTTCCGCCAAAGTATTGGGCGCTTTGCAACGGCCAGATTTTGTCGATCTCCTCCAATACGGCTTTATACAGCATTATCGGCACCTATTACGGTGGGAATGGCACCACGAACTTTGCGTTGCCTGATTTGCGCGGGCGGGTCGTGCTGTCTCCGGGACAAGGCCCCGGCTTGACCAATTATGCCCTTGGCGAAAGCGGCGGGACCGAGGCGGTTGCCCTGACCACCGCGCAAATTCCGCCGCACACCCACCCGGTAAATTGCAACAGCACACAAGGTGCCCAATCCCAGCACGGCACCAAAGCGGATCCCGCAGGTAATTTTCCAGCCACGCAGAGCGCCGGTTCGGGAATTTATCAAACGACGGCGACCGCCGGGAGCAATATGAATTCGCAAATGATCGCCCCTACTGGCGGAGGTTCGGCGCACGAAAATCATCAGCCCTACCTGGTCCTGAACTACATCATTTGTATGGTCGGGGTGTTTCCGCCCAGAACTTGAATCGAGCTCACCATCATGGCCTACCCATATATTTCGGAAATAAAGATGTTCGCGGGAACCTTTGCTCCGGCAGGCTGGTTTTTTTGCGACGGACGGCTTCTGCCCATCGCCGAGTACGAAACTTTATTCAACCTGATCGGCACGACCTATGGCGGGGACGGGCAGACTACTTTTGGGTTGCCGGATTTGCGGGGACGCGTGCCGATCCACTTCGGGCAGAGCAGCGGAACGAGTAATTATACCCTGGCACAAACAGCAGGCGTGGAGCAGGTAACCCTCATCGCCAGTCAAATGCCGGCCCACAATCATGCGGTGCTCTGCGCCAGCGCCGGGACCAACCAGGCGTTGGTCGCCACGAAGACGACCCCGGTCAATAATTATCCCGGAACTGAGAGCACCGGGGCGGGGATATATGAAACGGTTTCCAACAGCACAATGAATGCGGGCATGATCGGCAGCGCCGGCGGCAGCGGTGGCACCCCACCGCATGACAACCGGCAGCCGTTTCTCTCGATCAATTTCATCATCGCCTGGTCGGGCTTTTTTCCCAGTCAGGGCTAAAAGCTTCGGGTAACCGGGCGTCAAGAGCAATCAAGCGGCTAACAATCTATAAATTCATGCACCTGAACCTAAACCGTCTGTTTGCACTGGCATTGGCCGCGTTGCCAGCATTGAGCAGCCAGCTTTCGGCGCAACAGTTGCTGATCACCACGTCGAGTTCGATTCCGGCGAACGACCGGGTGATGCGGGTGAATGTAAACGACGGCAACGGGGCGAGCAATATTTTTTCGGGCGCGCTGGCATACAGCAATCCCAACGGCGTGGCGGTGGACGTGGGCGTGGGCAGGATTTTTGTGGCGGATGGAAACGCGACCAATTGCATCCGGGCGGGGAATTTGAACGGCACCGGTTCGGTGACCAACGTGGTGAATGTGGGAATCAACATTTCCGGCCTGGCCCTGGACACGGCCAATCAAAAAATTTATTTCACCACTTCCAGCAGCTTTAGCGTTAATGACCAGGTGATGCGCGTGAATTATAACGGGACGGGATTGGTGACGCTTTTTTCCGGAGGCGCCATAAGCAATGCCAACGGGATTGCGATCGACGTCAGCGCCGGCAAATTATTCGTGGCGGATGCGACGGGCGTGCTGGCGGGAAACCTGAACGGCACAGGGACGCTCACGAACCTGTATAGCGCGGGATTCAATGTTTCCGCGGTGGCGGCCGATACGGTCAATCAAAAGGTTTATTTCACGTATAGCACGCCGTTTTCCACCGCGCGGGTGTTGCGGGTGAATTACAACGGCTCCGGGGCGCTGACGCTTTTTACCAGCTCCGCCACTCTCTCCAACCCGAATGGGCTGGCTTTGGATGTCAGCAATGGAAGAATGTACATCGCTGACGGGAATGGTGGGAATTGCGTGCGGGTGGCCAACCTGGATGGGACGGGCACGCCGACGACTTTGTATGCAGCGGGAATAAATGTATCCGGAGTGACGGCGGTGCAAAACCTGTTGTACATCACGGGAACGGTGACCAACCAGGCCACGTTGGATACGGCGAGCCTGAACCCGTTCTCAGGGGTCACCATTGGGGATTACGCTCTCGGGGCCACAATTTCCCTGACTGTGCAGTTGGATAATCCGCCGAAGGGAAGCTTCACGTCCTTGGGTGGTTTTATAAACTTCGGCGGCGGGTTTTACGCTTACAGCGGGTCGGCTTCCTCCTGCACGGCGGCCATTCGCGCGATAGTTTACAAGCCGACGCGCGACCGGGTGGCGCGCGGATTGACGGAAACCTCATTTTTTACCATCACGGCAAATGACGGTTCATTGCCGGTGACGGACAAAACAACAACGGTGGTGAGCACGGCGGCGAACCATCCGCCGGTGGCGAATGCAAATCGGTTCGATCATCCGGCGGGACAAGCCATGACCATTCCGGTGAGCACTTTGCTGGCGAATGACACGGACCAGGACTCGGATACTTTGACGGTGCAATCGGTGGATGCGACGAGCACGCTTGGCGTGGCGGTGAGTTTATCGGGCACCAACGTAATCTATGCTGCCTCCACAAACTTGGCGTCGGATACCTTCCATTATGTGGTGAATGATGCGCACGGCGGCACGGCGACGGGGTTGGTGACGGTAACGGTCGCTTCGGCCAATATTTCACTGGCGGG
>JAQGOT010000183.1 GCA_028293465.1 Pedosphaera sp.
CCTTTGCGATGCCTTACTGGCAAAGCACACTGGCGGTGATTCTATCTTTCGCTCTCGCTTTGGTGGCCTGCCGCGTCACCGGGGAAACGGACACGACGCCCATTGGCGCCATGGGCAAGGTGACGCAACTCACCTTCGGCGCGCTGAACCCGGGCAACGTCAACGTAAACTTGATGGCCGCCAACATCACGGCGAGCGCCGCCAGTTCCTCGGCGGATTTGCTGACCGATCTCAAAAGCGGATACCTGCTCGGTGCCCATCCCCGGAAACAATTCATCGCGCAGTTCGCCGGAATTTTTATCGGCACCGTCGCCACTGTGGGCGCCTTCGCCGTGCTGGTGCCGGACGCTTCCAAGTTGGGCACCGACCAATTCCCCGCTCCCGCCGCGCTGACCTGGGCGGCGGTCGCCCAGGCGCTCAGCAAAGGCTTGGACGCGTTGGCCCCGGTCAAGGTTTGGTCCATCGTCATTGGCGCAGTGGTCGGAATTCTCTTGTCCGTCCTGCCTATCCTGTTTCCGAAGCGTCAGAAATACCTCCCCTCCGCGGCCGGGGTTGGGCTGGCTTGGGTGTTCCCGTGGCACAACGGAATGCTGTTCTGCCTGGGGGCGATCCTCAGTTATTTGTTTCAGAAGAAAGCGCCCAAGCAATCCGAAGAGTTCACCTTCCCGGTCGCGTCCGGCATCATCGCCGGGGGTTCGTTGATGGGTGTCCTGCTGATTTTCTGGGAAAATGGTCCGGAGATAATCAAGAAATTGTTCGGCCTTCATTGAGGCGAGGGAAGGAGCCCCAAATCCAGTTTTACATTCGTGTCCTGAATTGCTAGAGTCTCTGCGTGCTCGTGAACCACCGCAGTGCTTGGACCTGCGACCATCTGACCTGTTGCAGAAAATATTGGAACAACTCACAACCGTTATGAGCGCCAACGCCCAAACCCTTCCGGTCCCCGCCGCCACAGCTTCCGGTTCTGCCGCCAGCGTGCCTTGGTATTGCTTCGCCGTCGTCTTTGGCGCCGCGTGCATCCCGCTCGGCGTTCTCTGGGACATCTCCTGGCATTCCACCATCGGCCGCGACACTTTCTGGACCCCGGCCCACATGCTGACCTATCTCGGTGGCGCGCTCCCCGGCTTGCTTTGCGGCTGGATCGTCCTCAAGACCACCTTCTGGACTGCTCCCGGTGACCAAATCCCGCATGTTCGTCTGTGGGGCTTTCGCGGCCCGCTGGGTGCCTGGGTGACCATCTGGGGCTCTTTTGTGATGATCATTTCCGCTCCGTTCGACAACTGGTGGCACAACGCCTATGGCTTGGACGTGCAAATCCTGAGCCCGCCCCACACGGTCCTCGCGCTTGGGATGTATGGCGTCGCCGTCGGCGCGGCGCTCATCGCGCTTTCCTGGCAAAACCGCTCCCCGACGGAACAACGCTCCACGCCCGGCCGCCTCTTCCTCTTCTCCTGCGGTACGCTGCTAACCATGGTGATCATCATCCTCACCGAATTTATTTATCCCAACCACCAACACTCCGCCTTGTTTTACAAAGTCACCTGCGCGGTGCTGCCGCTTTCCATGATCGCCGCTGTGCGCGCCTCGAACCTGCGCTGGGCCGCCACGGTGGTGGGGGGCACCTATGCCCTCATAATGCTGGCCATGATCTGGTTTCTGCCGCTGTTCCGCGCCCAACCGTTGCTGGCCCCCATTTATAATCCCGTGAACCACATGGTTCCGCCGCCTTTTCCGCTGCTCATCATTGTTCCGGCCCTCGGCATTGATCTCATCATGCGGCACCTCGGCCGACGGCCCGGATTCTGGCGGGACACCGGCCTGGCCTGCCTGCTCGGCCTGGTTTTTTTCCTGCTCCTGCTTGCCGCGCAATGGCCCTTCTCCCATTTTCTCCTCTCGCCTGCCGCCCGCAATCCCTTCTTCGCCGGTGATGCCATGTGGTCTTACGCCGATCAGTTGGGTAGCTGGCGCGCTGAATTCTGGCATGTCACCGAGGATGCCCTTACGCTCAAAGCCGCCGTGATCGCCATCTGCCTCGCGAGTCTTAACTCCCGGGTGGCCCTCTGGTTTGGCAATTGGCTCTCCGCTGTTAAACGCTGATGGGCCGCCACCGATGAAATCGCTTTCACTTCGACCGCTGGGTTCCGGCCTGCTGGGAATCAGTGCCACGTTGCTTCTGCTCCTTTTTCCGTTGGGTGCGCAGGCGCACATCGGCAGTCCGAATGTCTTTTTCGAAGGCCCGGCCGGACCCTTTCCTGTCCGCGTCACCATCCAACCGCCCACCGTCGTTCCCGGTCTCGCACAAATCCATGTGCGCGTTCACTCGGGCCAACCCCAAACCGTCACGGTCCTTCCCGTGCGCTGGGACGCCGGCACACGGGGCGCTCCTCCGCCCGATGTCGCCAAACTGGTCCCCGGCGAAACCAACCTCTTCACAGCCCAACTCTGGCTCATGAACTCGGGCGCTTACAGCGTCTTTGTTGACGTGTCCGGTCCGCAAGGCCACGGGACTGCCATCGTGCCGTTCAACTCACTCGCGTTGCAGGGCTTGACCATGCCGCGCTGGATGTCTTTTGTTTCGTTCGGGGTCGGTGTGTTCCTGCTCATCTTGTTCATCTCCATTATCGGCGCGGCGGTCCGCGAATCCGTCCTCCCGCTTGGGCTTGAGCCCGCTCGTCCGCAGCGCCGCCGGGCTGCCTCGGCCATGATTCTCACCCTGATCCTGGCGGCGGGCGTTCTCTTTCTCGGCGCACGCTGGTGGAATCAGGTCGATCGAAACTTCCGTTACAACCGCCTGTACCAGGTCAAAGCGATTGCCCCCATTTTGCAACAGCAGACCAACGGGCAGATGGAACTGACGCTGAATCTTCCGCCAACTGCCAGCCGCAAAAGCGATTCCACGCCGCTCGTCCCCGACCATGGCCAGTTGATGCATCTGTTCCTCATCCGCAAGCCCGACGGCGACGCCTTCGCGCACCTGCATCCGCTCCGCGAAACCGAGCGTGATGGTAAAACCTTCATCACCCGTCTGCCTGCCCTGCCAACGGGCGACTACGACCTCTACGCAGACATCACCCATGAAAGCGGTTTCACCGAAACGCTCACCAATATTTTGCACCTGCCAGCCGGCATCGACACCGCCTCGACCCTCGCAAGTCCGGACGACTCCACGGACCTCACCTCACCTCAACCCTTGGCTGCAACCACCGTGCCGGGCGGATTTCACCTGACCCCTGCCACCGCCCCGCCCTTTCACGCCAACGCGGAAACCACCCTGCGATTCAACCTGACCACCGACGCCGGCACGCCCGCCCCGCTCGAACCTTACCTTGGGATGTATGGCCATCTCATGATTCAACATGCCGACGGCACCGTATTCGCCCATCTGCATCCGTTGGGTTCCATCTCCATGGCATCTCAGAAGCTTTTTGCCGAACGGGAGCACGCCACCTACCTCGCCAATCAACCACTTGATCTGTTGTGCGCGCCTGCTTCCACCACCCTCGCTTTTCCCTACGCTTTTCCCAAACCCGGCCGCTACCGTCTCTGGCTCCAGACAAAACTGCAGGGGCAAATCCGCACAGTGACTTACGGCATCACGGTCGAATAATCCCCAGGGGAGTGGTTGTCCATGCTGAAAAAGCCAGTTGACTTTGCCGTGCGAATTAGGATAATTATCGGCAAGCGAGGCCTGCTCCTCTGGAAACTGGAGTGGTTCTACATCTACGGAAGGGAAATTTGTAGGATGAACAAAAACAAGGAATCAGCTCACGAGGGGACATCCATGCAACGTGCCAAGGTATTGGTTTTAACTGGGATCTTCATGCTCCTCCTTTTGCCCGGCGCGCACGGGGGTATTACGCTTACGACGCTAGTTTCGTTCGCGGGCACCAATGGTGCTACACCCTTCGCCGCACTGATTCAAGGCGCTGATGGAAATTTTTACGGGACAACTCAGTCAGGCGGCGATTTCAACAAAGGGACGGTTTTCCAGTTGAGCACAAATGGCACGCTAACCACCCTGGCCACTTTTGATGGCACCAATGGCGCCACTCCTTGCGGGCTGGTTCAAAGCTCCGATGGCAGCTTTTACGGAACCACGCAAGCCGGGGGCACGAATGCCGTTTCGTCCGGCGGTTTGGGCACGGTGTTCCGGATAACAACCAACGGCTCATTCACCAGCTTGATGTCGTTTGCCGGCACTAACGGCGCGAATCCCATGTCTGGATTGATGCGCGGGAGTGACGGCAATTTTTACGGGACCACGTATCACGGCGGTTCCAGCTCCTTTGGCGCCATCTATCGATTTACAAGCAACAACACGCTCGATGTTTTGGCCTCGCTTGATTTTACCAACGGCTGGCCCGTTGGCGGTCTGGTCGAATCCAGCAACGGTAATTTCTACGGCACCTCCACCGCCGGGCGGTCTAGTCATGGAGGACTTTTTCAGGTGACTTCAAACGGTACGGTCAGCAATCTCGCCACCTTTCTGGTGACCAATACCTTGCCGCAAGGCGCGCTCGTCCAAGGCAAGGATGGCAACTTTTATGGCACATCCGTTTTCGGTGCGGGGCCATCCAAGAATGCCAACAACCGGGGCACAATTTTCAGCGTTACTCCAAGCGGCACAGTTGAGCCGTTGTACACATTCATCCCCAGCGCCCAAAGTTCGACCACTTTCCCTGATGGCGCCGCACCTTATTGCACGATGATCCAGGATGCGGCCGGCAATTTTTACGGAACGGCCTCCGCGGGCGGATGGTTCACCAAGGGCGTGGTGTTTGAGCTGACCTCCGACGGGACGTTTGTGAAATTAGCTCAAATGAACGGCACCAATGGCGCGAACCCTTATTCCGGGCTAATCGTCGGAACGGATGGAAATTTTTATGGCGTGGCAAAAAGTGGCGGGGCCTATGGACAAGGCTCCATTTTTGTGCTCGGGATCACGGTTGATCCGCCGGTTATTCAAAGCATTCGCCAGACAAATAACTCGATCGCTTTCTCTTGGAGCGCGGTGCCGGGAAAAAGGTATCAGGTGCAATCCACTCCCGAGTTGGTTCCAACAAACTGGAATAATCTGGGCGGTGCGATCACCGCGACCAATGGCGTCTTCAACAGTGCTGTAACCTCGCCGAATGTTACTCTGTCTGCATCCGACCTGATCGGGGCTTCCTCGCATCAATTTTATCGTGTCGTGGTGGTGCCGTGAGTCCGGCTGGGCGGAGAGTTGTGATTCCTACCCGGAGAACTGCTCGCGGGACTTTCCCGACCAAAACCGTTCGCCAGAAAGTTCAAGTCGCCAGCAGATCCTGAATCTCCTCCCAATTGAGGGCGCCCGCCAATTCTTCCTCCCCGCCCAGCATCCCTTGGATGAGCGCCCGTTTGCGGGTTTGCAGGTTTAGGATTTTCTCTTCCACCGTGCCGCGCGTGATGAGCTTGTAGCTGGTCACCACCCGCTTCTGCCCGATGCGATGCGCACGGTCGGTCGCCTGCGCTTCGACGGCGGGATTCCACCACGGATCAAAGTGGATCACCGTGTCGGCACCGGTGAGGTTGAGGCCGACGCCGCCAGCCTTGAGGCTGATGAGAAAAACGGGAATCCGCGCGTCACGTTGAAACTTTTCCACTACCTGCGCCCGGTTGTTCGTGGCGCCATCCAGATAGCAGAATTCGATGCTCTGCGCGGACAGTTGTTCGCGCAACAGAGCGAGCATACTGGTGAACTGGCTGAAGACCAGCACGCGATGCCCGCCGTCGATCACTTCTTCGAGCAACTCGCCGAACATCTCCACCTTGCCGGAAATCGCCGGGGTTTCCTTGGGTGCCGCCCCGGGAGATTGTTCCATCTTGAGCAACCGCACATCGCAACAAATCTGCCGCAGGCGCAGCAGCGCGGTGAGCACCACCATCCGGCTCTTGGCCAGACCGTTGGCATCGACGGCGTTGACAATTTCGCGGCGGCTGGCGTCCAACACCTGTTGGTAGAGCGCGAGCTGCTCCTCGTTCAAATCGCAGTAACTCACCTGTTCGAGCTTCTCGGGCAGATCGGCGGCCACGTCGCGTTTCAACCGGCGCAGCAGGAACGGGCGCAACCGCCGCGCGAGACGGCCCTGGGCCTCCGCATTCTTGTCGCGCACGATCGCCAGTTCGTAGCGCTCGCGGAAATCCTGCGCGGTGCCGAGGTAGCCGGGCATCAAAAAGTCGAAGATGGACCAGAGATCGAGCACTGAGTTTTCCAACGGCGTGCCGGTCAGCACGAGCCGATGCCGTGCCCGGATCGCCTTCACCGCCTGGGCATTTTGCGTCTGCCGGTTTTTGATATGCTGCGCTTCATCCAACACGACGGTATCGAACTCCACGCCTCGATATTGTTCGGCGTCGCGGCGCAACAACGCGTAGCTGGTGATGATGAGATCATGCTGCGCCATTTCCGCAAATAACCCATGTCGTTGCGAACCCTGCAGCGTGAGCACGCGCAAACCGGGCGTGAACTTCGCGGCCTCAGCGGCCCAGTTGAAGACCAGGGAGGTGGGGCAAACGATCAGCGTCGAGCCATTCAATTTGCCGCTCTCACGCAGAGAATTCAGCAACGCGAGCACCTGCACCGTTTTGCCGAGACCCATCTCATCCGCCAAGATGCCGCCGAATCCGTTGGTGCGAAGAAATTGCAACCACGCCACCCCTGCCTTTTGATAGGGTCGCAGCACCGAGTCCAATTCACCCAGCGGCGGCGGCTCGAGCTTCACATCGCCGCGTTGTTGCGCCGCGCGTTGCGACCAAGCCGGAGGCGCTTGCACCTGCCAACTGGTTTGCCGTCGGAGCGTGGCATCCAGAAAACCGGCCTGCGCGTTGCCCAAGCGATAGCCATTCGCATGTTGCTGCGGCGCGCAATCGAGCAGCACTTCCTGAAGTTCCTCCACGGCTCCCGTATCGAGCAGGGCAAATTTCCCGTTCTTTAGCCGGGTGTGGCTTTGGCCCGAGAGCAGGAGGCGCTGAATATCCGCCGCCGCAAACCGTTCACCGCCCTTGGTATCATAAGCCACGTTGAGGTCAAACCACTGCTCGCCCGAGGGTGTGATCTGGAAGCGCGGCTCGATGTGCTCAAGGTTTTGCTGTGTGCTGCGTTCGAGGCGCTCCTCCAGCGTGACCTGCCATTCCTTTTCCAAACGCGGGTACTCGCGCGCGAAGAAATTCAACACCGGGTTCTGGCCTTTGAGATGGTAAAGCCCCTGCGCGTCCGGCCCGGCAAAGCCGTAACGCATCAGACGCGCGAGCGCGGCCTGCTCGGCCTCGAAATTCCGCGTGCCGTAACGCGTGGGGGATGCGGGATCAGGCAGCCAGAGGGCTTCGTCCGGGGTCGCGGCTCCGGAGGTGACCCAGTTCTCGCCGTAGGCGCAGTCGAGCTTCGCCTGCAACATGGCCAGTCCGCCGGCGAGGTGCAGCCGGAACCGCGGCGTGGCGGCTTCGAGCACGAAATCTTCCGGCGTGAAGTTTGCCTCGACATCACAATCGGTGGCCAGCTTTGGCCAATCCAGGTTCAAGAACCACGGCACCCGGCTCCGATCAATGCGCATCGGCCCATTCCACAATGCTTCCATTCCCGGGGGTAACCCCAGCGGACGCACCGTCTGCCCTTGCAGCACCCATGCGGTTGCCCCGCGGATTACGCCCGCCGGTGCCGCGGTCGCCAGACGCAGCACAATCTCTCCGTTGGCTTCGAGTTTCGCGGTCACCGCGAGCCGTAACGGTTCGCCCAAAACTTCCAGGGCTTGGGCTCTCCCCAGCGTGATCCGTGGATGACCAACCAATTTGGGCAGCAACTCCGCGAACTGATTCGTGTTGAGCATCAGCATCGCCGGGGTGTCGCCTTCATTCAGTTTCTCCATGGCGTCGAGCAAGGCTGCGTCCTGAGTGCCAAGTGCAAACGGGGTTTCAAGCGGCAGGGCGTTTAATGGGACACGACCGTTGTGCCATTTTCCCTCGAGATAAAGCATCACCTTGCCCCGGGTGACGGCGTCCGAAAAATTCGGTGGCAGGACGATAAAGATTTCCAGCGGTTCGCCGCCCCGCCCGGCGACCGCGCGGCTGATCGCTTTCGCGCTTTTCAACGGCACCGAACGTTCCGGAGCTTTTTTGGCGACCGGCGCTGGTGCCGGTGCCCGCTGTTTGAGAACATGAAGCCCAACGGCCACTGAATGAGCGCAGATCAATCCTCGTTGGCGTGAGTCCCGGCAGGTGCAGAGGTTCTCGGCATCGGATGCACTCTTGATGACGAGTCCGGCGCGGTAGGTGGAGGAGCCTTCGCCCACCACTCCCCGCAGCAGCGGCGGCTGCCAATCGGAACTGAGCACGCGGTCCAACCCAAGCAAGATACGGGCCTGCTTGACGGCTTCCCAGCCGGCCAGCTTGGCGAACAGCACCTCGGTCAATTCCACGTTGCTCATGACCTATTACTCTGCCGCACAATCAACGGAAGCAAAATAGCAAATCTTTCCCAACTCATGCTGCAAATGGCCGCGTCCGCTTTGCTCGGTGGCCGTCAACTCTTCGATCGGTCTCCCTTTTTCAGGGCCTCGGTATACCAATCGACCGGCTGCGGTGCCGCGGGTCTCGCGGGCGGACGCGGCGCGGGGGAACGCATGGGGCCGGGCGAGGTTCGGGCATTGGCGGACGGGCCGATCTCGGGATTGGCCTTCATCGAGAGGGCGATGCGTTTGCGGGGCAGATCCACTTCGACCACGGTTACCATCACCTTTTGCTGCACCTTCAAGATCTCGGCCGGGTCCTTCACAAAGCGGTCGGCAATCTGGCTGACGTGGACGAGGCCGTCCTGATGCACGCCAATGTCCACGAAAGCGCCGAACGCGGTGACGTTGGTGACGATGCCCGGCAGTTTCATCCCCGGCTGGAGGTCTTCCATTTTCTCCACGCCTTCCTTAAATGCAAACGCTTCGAACTGTTGGCGCGGATCGCGACCCGGTTTGGCCAGCTCGGATAGAATGTCATTCAGTGTCGGCAATCCCACCGTTTCCGTGACGTAGCGCGGGAGTTGCACCTTTTGACGCAAGCCACCATCGCGCAGCAGGTCTTTGACGGAACAGCTCAGGTCCTTGGTCATGGCATCGACAATCCCATAGCTCTCCGGATGCACCGCGCTGGCGTCCAGCGGGTGTTCACCATCGCGGATGCGGAGAAAGCCAGCGGCTTGTTCAAAGGCTTTTGCGCCGAGGCGCGGCACTTTTAGCAGTTCGGCGCGCGCTTTGAATGGACCGTTTTCGTTCCGGTAAGTGACAATGTTGGCCGCGAGGGTGGGGCCGAGGCCGGAGACGTAACTCAACAACTGTTTGCTCGCGGTGTTCAGTTCCACCCCTACCCCGTTCACACAACTCATCACGACGTCATCCAGGCTGCTCTTGAGCGCGCGTTGATCCACATCGTGCTGATATTGGCCGACACCAATTGATTTGGGGTCCAGCTTGACCAGTTCGGCCAAGGGATCCATGAGGCGGCGGCCGATGGACACCGAACCGCGCACGGTGAGGTCGTGATCGGGGAACTCTTCGCGCGCGACTTCGGAGGCGGAGTAGATGGAAGCGCCGCTTTCGTTGGCCATGAGAATGGGAATCGACCCGGGCAGCTTGAGCGTGCGGATGAAGGTTTCTGTTTCACGGCCGGCGGTGCCGTTGCCGATCGCGATGGCTTCAATCTGGAATTTCTGGCACAGCGCACGCACGGTTTCCCCCGCCTCGCGGCCGCGGAATTCCGATTGCGTGGGATAGATGACATCGTGGTGCAGCAGCTTGCCCTGGCGGTCAAGACAAACCACTTTGCAGCCGGTGCGGAAACCGGGATCGATGGCCAGGACGTTTTTGCGTCCCAAGGGCGGGGAAAGCAGGAGTTCGCGCAGGTTTTCGGAGAAAACGCGAATTGCTTCCAGGTCCGCTTTTTTCTTCGATTCGAGGCGCATCTCCACCTCGATGGCCGGGCCGAGCAGGCGTTTATTGCTGTCTTGCACGGCCAACCGCACCTGTTCGCCAGCGGGCTTGCCGGCTGCCTTCACGAACATCGGTTCGAGCAAACCCAGCGCTTCCTCCTC
>JAQGOT010000708.1 GCA_028293465.1 Pedosphaera sp.
AACTCGGCAATTTCTTCGCGGAGTCGCTTTACCTCCGGATGTTCATTTTTTTTACCCTGGCTCTTGAAGGTGGCCAATTGGGCGTTGGCTTCCTGCAATCGCTTTTGAACGGGTTCGGCTTGCGCCAGTTGTTCCTTCGTCCCCAGCAGATCCAGTTGGCCGCGGGCGATGTCAATTTTCACGCGGAGCTCAACCCACTCTTTTTCAAAAGCCGGATTTTCGATGGCGGGATCCGTGACGCCGGACTGGTTGCGGAACGAAGCCAATTTCTGGTTCAACTCGACCTGCTGGCGTTCGAGGCTGGCGAGTTGCTTCGTGAAGTTGGTGAACATGAGACTCGGATTCTCCTGCTCGGCCGCTTTGCTCCGGGTCACGACCGCGGAGGTGTAGAGGTTGGCGAGCGCAACCAAGGCTGCTTTATCCTTGCTGGCGATCGTGACGGCGAGAACTTCGGAGTTTTGCTCCGGACGAACGCTCAAATTCGCGAGCAGTTGCCGCGCGGAGATGGGCGGGCTGGCTTGGGAAGCGACATCGCCCAGCAAATCGGGAGAGGTTAGAAAACTGATCAGGGCCTGGGTGGAAACCGGCGGCGGCTTGAAGGAGACGCCTTCCGCTTCGCCCGGGACAAAGCGGCTGGACAAATCGCGCAAGGTCAAAGGTATGTGGATGGAATAATTCGCCTGCCAAAAGCCGGCCGCGCCGCTGAGCAGTCCCAGCAGGCAGGCGGAGAAGGCCAACCAATGCCAGCGTTGGCGCAGGGCCTTGGGCAACCGCCATAGGTCGAAGGGCAAGTTGGGTTTTTCTTCGAGCTGCGGTGATGGGGGCTGAGAAAACTGCGGTTGAGGTGTAGGGCGCGTCAGGGCGTTGGGAGGCCGGCGGACGGTTTCGATGACGGTGGGTTCGGCGAGCCGCGTCTCGCGAGCGGGGGGAGCGCCGCCGGGCGTGGCGTTGGCGCCCTGCGATTGGGCGCGTTTCCGGCGGAGTTCGCTGATGCTAAACTCTCCGTCGTCGCTCATGAGGCAGGCAGATTCTGATGATGTTGGAGATCGCGAACCACGGCATCCACCGCCTCGAACGATACCTGGGGAAATCCTTTCAACCAGGCATGCTCCAAGGCTAGCTTGGCGATGCTGTTCAGCTCACTCGGAGTGCCGAGAGAAGCCTGAAAGGCGCGTTCGACGGCGTCGCCGGGAAACAGTTCGCCGGTGAGGTGGCCGGCGACTTTGAGGCGGTGCCGGAGGTAATTGGCGGCGTCCTCAAGGCTGAGAGAGTTGAGATGGAAGCGGAGGCTGATGCGTTGATTGATGGCTGGCAAACCCGCAATCAGGCCTCGCAACTCAGGTTGGCCGACCAAAATGATGGTCAGGTAATTTTTGCCGCCGATATTCAAATTGGTCAGCAGTTTTAACTCATTGAGAGTTTGCGGAGACATTTCCTGAGCTTCGTCGAAGATCAGCACCAGGTGGCGATGCTCGGCGTGGATCCGTTCCATGGCCAGACGTAGACGTTCGTAACGGGCGTGCTTGGTCTGGCGCGCGTCCTCTGGATTGCCTTCGAGCTGCTGCAGCACGCCGCCGAGCAGGTCGTTGAAGCTGAAGGCGGAGTTCTCCTGGGTCACGACCCGGAACTTGCGCGACTCAAGGCGTTCAGTGAAAACCGCGCGGGTGAGCGTCTTGCCGCAGCCGATTTCGCCGGTCAACATGCCGAGGAGCATGGTTTGCTCTTCCACGAGGAAGGTAAGGCGATCCAAGGCTTCATCGTGGTCACGACTCTGGAAAAAGAAACGCGTGTCCCAAGTGGTCTCGAATGGGCGCTCGCGCAGGTTCCAGTATGGCAGCAAATCCATCACTTTACCTTAGTTATCGCTGGGATTCATTGCACGCATATTCTCGCTGCCGAGGGGGCCGTAGTTATCGGTTCGGGGCTCCGTAAAAGTCCCAAGTGGGTTGGGGAGGCGACCGGCGGAGGAAATGAAGAGGCGAGGGGTGTGACGGGACATTATTTGATTAAATGAGCGCGAAGTAGTTAATCGTTAGCGTTAACGTGTAAAGCTTGCGACTGCTTTGATGAATTCTTCGGGGGCTTCGGCGTGGAGCCAGTGGCCGACGTTCGGGATCGTGCTGAATTGGGCTTGGGGGAAGAGTTTCCTGACGAGGTCGTGATCGGTGGGTTGGAGGTAATCGGACTGGCCACCGTTTAGGAAGAGGGCTGGTCCTTCAAACTGCTGGTCACTCTCAATCGCTTGGATCAGTTGGGGGTAGTGCTGGTCGATGGCGGCGAGATTCATTTTCCATTCGAATTTGCCTTGCTCGTTGCGCGTGACGTTCTTTAGCAGGAATTGGCGGACGGCTGGTTCCGGAATGGCGGGGGCCAAGGCGGTGTCGAGTTCATTTCGATTTTGGAAAGCGGCGAGATCTAGGGCCTTCAAGGCAGCGAGGATGGACAGGTGCCAAGGTGGATAAGCCTTGGGGGACATGTCGGCCACGATGAGTTTTTCAACCAGGTCCGGGTAGCGCAGGGCGAAGCGCATCGCCACCTTACCGCCCATGGAATGGCCGAGCAGATGGGCGCGGCGCAAATCGTGCGTTTGCATGAATTCGGCAACGTCCGCGGCCATGACTTCATAATTGAGAAGTTCGCTATGGGGCGAGCGGCCGTGGTTGCGCAAGTCTAGGGCGAACACCTGGCAGGTTTCGCCCAGGCGGCGGCTGACGGTGTTCCAATTATCCAGGGAGCCGAAGAGTCCGTGCAGGATCAGGAGCGGAAAGCCGGTGCCGTAGGTTTGGAAATTGAGTTGCATGCTCGCAGTTCAGGTCGGCCGGACTGGCGTGGGCGCCGGGTAGCCGGATGACTTAATCTGCAAGGGGCGGCGAAGGGGTTCAACAGAAATAACCGACGCGAAGGGAGCGGCGCGGACTGCGTTCGCGCATAAACCCCCCTTGCCGGGATGGTTGACGCGGTGGGAGGTAGACGGTCGTTTGTAACGCTTTGACGGGGAATGTAACGGCGTTGTAACGGCAATGTAACGCTTCGCATGGCGGGCAAGTGGTTGGGGGCGAACATTGTAACGCTTGTAACGGCTGTACACCCCCAAGGGGGTGGTTGATCCCGCACGCGCGGGACGTTGGTTGTTGAGAGTGGATGGTTGATAGCCGGAGTTTTCAGTTTTCAGTGGCCGGCGGAGCAGGGCTTGGAGACGGCGGTTGGCGGGTGGGCGGTTCGCGAAAAAGCGCCGTCGCCGCTACCGCTCTGCCGGCGCACTCCATGGGGCGGCGGGTGGGCTTGGTGCTTGCGCTCGGGGAGTGTGGGTGAATGAGGGTTGAGAGTTGAGGGGGCGGACGCGGCGTGGGGCACGCTGTGAACCGTTGCGGGTTGAGAGTTGATGGAGGGGGAGGAGGAGCGGTTTTAGGGGTTTTCTGTTTTCTCGCAGACCTTGCAAAATTTGCAAACCGTGAGGGACAAACGAACCGGTTTTGTGCGAGACTGGCGATTGCGGATTGCGGATTTGGGGGCGGCACCATGGATGGGTGCGGGGTTCTTTGCCATCGTAGGAGTTTCGAATGACGACGTTCAAACGCCGAGGGGAGGGATGCGTACTGAACTGACCAATTCCCAATGACCGGCTGGAGTCCCAGCGTTTTCGCATGGGATCGGCTGGACGCAAATGAAGGATGGGAAGAATGGGAATAATGCGACGTATGGCGGAGCGTCGAGGGGCAGCTTTGGGCGAATCCAGGGTGCTTGCGCACGGAAATGGTGTCGAATCCAGGCAAATCCAAGTAAATCCAACCTCCGTCGCGGATGACGGGGAGGAGTTAGAGTATCGTGACCTGATACGGTTTCCAGAGTTATTCAACCGACGGCGAGGAGAGCCCGGGGAAGCTCCCCGCAGCCGCCGGTGAATAACTCTGCCGCGACAAAAGATTTGCGGCCAGGTAAGGTAAAGGCTGGCCGCATCGCTCTGAGGGGATCACGGTCATCGTTACCTCGTCTCCTACGATAATGGAGTCGCGCCTGGTTGGTGGTGAGGATGAGAAACTCGGACCTGATTGAGCGTCAAGTCGTCAGGGTGGCGCCGATGTTGGCGAGGATGCGGTGCTCCCAATTGCGCATGACCAGGACGGGGGGGCCCGTTTGACGGCTCACCACTTCCACCTCGGTTTGCGAGGGGTTGAGGCCATGGACCCAGATGCCGACGTTTTCACCGAAGGTCTCGGGCCGGATGCCGCGTCGGGCGGAAATGAAGCCGGTTTGCTTGTTGGCGTTCAGGATATATAAGTCGCCCGTTTGGGCGGCGGCCACGGCGGCGCTCCAGACACGGTCGTAATTTGCGTCATAAACCTCGCGGGTACCCTGGCCTTGCATGTGAGCCACCTTTTTTGGGGTGGAACAGCCGGCAACCAGGAGGAGCAAGACTGCGGCGGAAAGCAAGCGTATCGTTTTCATGGGCTGATGATCGTTTTTCTTGGTCAGTGGTCAGGCAGATTCAATGCAAGGAGAATAAAACACCGGGGTGTTTTTCCAATGGGGTATTTACCTCGTGGAGCGCAGTTGGATTTCGGGAACCTTGGCATGGGGTGAATACCCCATATCGGTCGGGGTGCGTAATCCCTACCTAAAGGGGCTGTTTTTGAATACGTTGTGAACGCAAAAAAGCCGTCCGCTGTCTTACACTGTTAGGGCGCTTCAAGCTGCTCATTTTTCCGGCTTGCGCCGGCATTCTTGGGAGCCGACCTCTTTTCAAACGAGCCCGAACAAAGTGGGTTGTGGGGACCATGGACTGCAATTAGAAATAAACCGTGAAGAGACGCACAAATCCTGACCAAAGACCACACATGAAAGCGAAAGCGAAGCGCAATGCCGAACCGGTTTCAGAAGCGTTGGAGAAGGCAGCCATGGGCATTCCCGGATTGGATGAGATCACGGGCGGAGGGTTGCCGAAAGGTCGGCCCACCTTGATTTGCGGCTCGGCGGGCTGCGGCAAGACGGTGCTGTCCATGGAGTTCCTGGTGCGCGGAGCGGTGGAGCAGGGCGAGCCGGGCGTATTCATGGCCTTTGAAGAAACGGAGGAAGATCTCACGAAGAATGTGGCGTCGCTCGGGTTCAATTTGAGGACTTTGACGGCCCAAAAAAAAGTCGTGGTCGATTACGTCCACATCGAGCGGAGCGAGATCGAGGAGACCGGGGAGTATGATCTGGAGGGGCTGTTTATCCGATTGGGCCATGCCATTGACTCGATTGGCGCGAAGCGGGTCGTGCTGGATACCATCGAAGCGCTGTTTGTGAGCCTGCCGAATGAGGCCATTTTGCGGGCGGAGCTGCGGCGGTTGTTTCGCTGGCTGAAGGACAAGGGGGTGACCGCCATCATCACAGCCGAGCGCGGGCAGGAGGCTTTCACCCGTCACGGATTGGAAGAATATGTGGCGGACTGCGTCATCCTGCTTGACCACCGGATCAACGACCAGATTTCCACCCGACGACTGCGGGTGGTCAAGTATCGAGGTTCGATTCACGGCACGAATGAATATCCGTTCATGATCGGCAAGGAAGGGGTTTCGGTCCTGCCCATTACTTCGCTCGGGTTGGAACATGCCGCTTCGGAACTGCGTATTTCTTCAGGCGTTCCGCGGCTGGATGCGATGTTGGGCGGCAAAGGGTATTATCGCGGCAGCAGTGTGTTGGTGTCGGGGACGGCGGGGAGCGGCAAGAGCAGCCTGGCGGCGGCGTTTGTGGATGCGGCCGCGCGACGCGGGGAGCGATGCCTCTATTTTGCTTTTGAGGAATCGCAGAGTCAGATTCTGCGCAACATGCGATCGATCGGCATCGACCTTGAACCCGCGGTGCGGGCGGGCTTGGTCCAGTTCCATGCCGCGCGCCCGACGCTTTGCGGGCTGGAAATGCACCTGCTGGAAATCCACGACGCAATCAGAAAACTAAAACCCAAGGTCGTGGTAATTGATCCCGTCACCAACCTGATGAGCACGGGCACCGGGAACGAGGTGAAGTCGATGCTCACCCGATTGATTGATTGCTTCAAAACCGAACAGATTACCGCTTTTTTTACGAGCCTGACGTCGGGAGAAAGCGCCCCGGAACAAACCGAGGTTGGCGTATCGTCGTTGATGGATACGTGGCTGTTGGCGCGGAACATCGAAGCGAACGGAGAGCGAAACCGGGGGCTTTACGTGCTCAAGTCGCGCGGCATGCCGCACTCGAACCAGATCCGGGAATTCGTCCTCTCCAGCCAGGGCATTCAATTGCTGGATGTGTATGTAGGGGGGGACACGTTGCTGACCGGTTCAGCGCGGCTGGCGCAGGAATCGCGCGAAAAGGCCGCCGCATCGCAACGGCAGCAGGAGATTGCCCGGCGAAGCCGGGAACTCGAGCGCGAGGGACAGGCGATTGAAGCGCAGATTGCCACGTTGCGCGCCGGGCTGGAGGCGAAAGCGGAACAATTCAAATTGGAAATAGCCCAGGATTCCCGGCGGCAGACGGCCTTGCTGGAAGCAGAAATGAAAATCGGGAGAAGCCGGATGGCGGACAGCGCCATGGGATTGGGCGGCAAACATAAACCGCAACGAAACGGGGTCTAGACCATGCAAACAAGCGAATTGGAAACCGGGCGGAAAGCGATCTCCACAGGCGGGGCGTGGGAGTTGCGACTTTATGTGGCGGGACAGACGGCGAAATCCCTGGCGGCGTTTGCGAATCTCAAACGCATTTGTGACGAACACCTCACCGGCCAATACACTATTGAGGTGATCGATTTGCTGAAGAATCCAACGCTGGCCAAAGGCGACCAGATTCTGGCGATTCCCACCCTGGTGAGGAGATTGCCCAACCCGATGAGGAAAATTATTGGCGATCTTTCCAACACCGAGCGTGTATTGGTGGGGCTGGATGTGCGACCGTCTGAGGAGCTGAATCACGCGTGAAAGCCAACCCGATCGAGGATCAAACCCAGAAATTCGAAAAAGGCCTCAAGTCATCCGGAGCGGAGCAGTATGTATTGCGGCTCTACGTCACCGGCACCACCGCCAAATCGGTGCAGGCCATCACGAACATCAAACGGGTTTGCGAGCAACACTTGAAAGGGCGGTATGCACTGGAGGTGGTGGATATATATCAGCGGCCCGTGCTGGCCAAAACCGAGCAGATTATCGCGGCCCCCACCCTCGTGAAACTCCTGCCGTCGCCCTTGAAAAAAATGATTGGCAACCTGGCCAACACGGAGCGCGTTTTGCTCGGGCTTGATTTGCGGCCCAAAGAGGGGGGAGCGGAAAAGTAATGCAGCCAGACCCCCAGGAGGAGATAGCGGGTCTGAAGGCCCGGTTGGCGGCGGCGGAGGAAACGCTGAACGCGATTTACAACCAGAAGGTGGACGCGCTGATTGTGGGCGGGCCTGAGGGTGACCAGGTTTTTACGTTGCAGGGAGCCGAAAGGTCCTACCGTTTGCTGGTGGAAGCGATGAACGAAGGGGCGCTGACGCTGATCCCGGACGGGACAATTCTGTTTTGCAACAGCCGCTTTGCGGAGATGGCACGCTGCCCGATGGAACAGGTAACCGGCTCCACGTGGCATCGGTTCTTTTCGCCCGACGAGCAAGTGAGGATCAAGGCCCTGTTAGCGAGAGCGGGAGGCGGCGGAAAAAAGGATGAGTTCAGCCTGCAAACCGACGATGGCTACCGGTTGCCGGTACAGCTTTCCGCGCGGTCCATGCTTTTGGAGGGCATGGAAGCTTTTGCCGTGCTCGTGACGGATGTTTCGGAACTCAAATCAGCGCACAAGTCATTGCGCCTTGTAAATGAGCAACTGGAAGCGCGCGTGCGGGAACGGACTCTGGAACTGGCCAAAGCCAATGAGGTCTTGCGCGGGGTGATTGCCGGGCGGGAAAGGCTGGAGGAGTCGCTGCGGGCGAGTGAAAAAGAATTTCGCGCGATCTTCGAATCGTCGGCAGCGGGAAAGGTTCAGGTCGATCCCGAGACAGGCACATTCCTGAGAGTTAATCGCAAGATGTGCGAGATTACAGGCTTTGCGGCTGAAGAGCTGATCGGCCGGCGCGTCACGGACATCACCCACCCGGAAGACCGTGAACGGGATGCAACAGGGATGAAGGAACTGCTGGCCGGCGAATTGCAGGAGTACGTGGTGGAGAACCGTTATTATCATAAGCAAGGTCACGTGGTTTGGGCTCAGGTCGCGGCCACTGCATTCCGTGATGGCGACGGAAAGGCGTTGCGAATCAACGCGGTCATTCAGGACATCACGTCGCGCAAGCGGATGGAGGAGGCTTTGCGCCAGAGTGAGCGGCTTTACCGCGCCATCGGGGAATCGATCGATTTTGGCATTTGGACGTCTGACGCAGCCGGTCGCAACACTTATTTTAGTCCCGCGTTTCTCAAGCTCATCGGCCTCTCCCAGGAACAATGCTCCGGGCCCGACCTCCAACGCGTGATGCATCCGGACGACGTGGAGGACACCCTGGCCGCATGGAGCGAATGCGTACGAACCGGCTCGGCTTGGGAATACGAACATCGTTTCCTAGGCGTGGATGGGCTGGTGCATCACACGCTCGCGCGCGGGGTTCCCATCCGGGATGACAACGGGAAGATCAATTCCTGGGCAGGCATCAATCTCGACATCCGCACGCTCAAGGAGACCGAGCGCGCCTTGCGTGAGAGCGAAGAGCGTTACTCGCTTGCCCTGGCATCAGCGAAGCTGGGCACATGGGATTGGGACGTCGTTTCCGGGATGGTGATCTGGTCGGCACATCACGAAGCGCTCCTAGGCTATCCTCCCGGGACACCACATCGCAAGGTGCAGGATCTTTTGGACCGGGTGCATCCCGACGACCAGCCATTAGTGACGGAAAAATTCCGGGCGGACGGCTCAACGGCGGCGGAATTTGAAGCTGAATTCCGGGTAGTGTGGCCGGACAGGAGCGTCCATTGGCTCAACTCACGAGGCCGGTTCTCCTTTAACGAGGATAATGAACCTGTCCGCATGCGGGGGGTGTTGTGGGACATTACCGAACGTAAGACCGTGGAAATGGCCTTGAAGGAAGCCCAAGGGAAGCTCCATGAGCACGCAGCGCAGTTGGAGAGGCGCGTCCAGGAACGCACCACGAGGTTGCAGCAAACCATCGAGGAACTGGAAGCGTTCTCTTACAGTGTCTCCCATGACTTGCGGGCGCCGTTGCGGTCCATCCAGAGCTTTTCGCAAATTTTGGTTGAGGAATGCGGCGCGGCGCTCAGCCCGGAGGGGCGGGACTATTTGCGTCGCGTGGTATCCAGCGCCGACCGACTCGACAAACTCATATTGGATGTGCTGGCCTACAGCCGGACAGCGCGCGCTGACGTCGCCTTGACGCCGGTAAATCTGGACGAGGTGACGCGGGACGTGATCCGGCAGTATCCCATGTTCCAGAAGGAAGGGGTGGAGATCGGCATTGAAGGGAAGTTGCCGCGGGTTTTGGGCCACGAGGCGTCGCTGACGCAATGTATTTCCAATCTGCTCGGGAATGCCGTAAAATTTGTCGCGCCGGGTACCAATCCCCGCATCAAGATTTGGACGGAAGAGGCGGGCACGGAAGTCCGGGTGTGGTTTGAAGATAACGGCATCGGGATTTCCCAGCGCGACCAGGAGCGGATTTTTAAGATTTTCGAGCGGGTCCATGCGGGCGAAAAGTTTCCGGGCACAGGGATCGGCTTGAGCATTGTGAAGAAGGCGATTGAACGGATGGGCGGAACGAGCGGGGTGGAATCCGAACTCGGCCGGGGAAGCAGATTTTGGATTCAATTACCCATGGCAACCAATTTATGAATCGAACGGTACTGTTGGTCGAAGACCTTGAGAATGACATTATTTTGATGCGGCGCTCCTGGAAACTGGAGGGGGTGAAGAGTCAACTCCAAGCGGTGAGCGACGGGCGGCAGGCGCTGGATTATCTGGCGGGCGAAGGAGAGTTTTTAGACCGGGATAAACATCCGTTACCCTGCCTGGTGCTGCTCGATTTGAAGCTGCCTTATGTGATGGGGTTGGAGGTGCTCAAATGGATTCGCGCACAAAATGGTTTGGAGAGTCTGCCGGTGCTCGTCCTGACGACGTCGGCCCTGCAGCGGGATATTGACGAGGCTTATAAGCTGGGGGCGAACGCATTTTTGGTGAAGCCATCGGGGGTGGCGCAACTGGCGGAACTGGTGCGGTTGATCAGGGATTTTTGGCTGGGTGCCAATTGTTTCCCCCAAATAGAGTCTGAATTGATCGACCCAGGCACGGTGCGGTTGGCCTCGGAGTGAGCGGCAACGGGAAAGCAGTCAGCCTCGCGGATTTTCCTTGACCGTTCGGCACCGGGTTTGGGTCCGGCCGGAAAGAGGAGGGCGGTTGATGGGTGAGCATAAACCGCCCTCCCTCCGTGCTTTGGCCAGCATGTGTTCATTCATGCCCTGGACAGCAGGCAAGGGAGGAAGTTGCTAAGTGTGTGACCAATTATGCAGCTTTCTAC
>JAQGOT010000713.1 GCA_028293465.1 Pedosphaera sp.
ACTGTGGACGGGAGTTCATGGAAGCGGACGAGATAGAATGTAATGATGGCCGTGATCGTGGCGTTGACGAGGAACTTGGAATCGCCGATCCAAAACACCGGCCCGTTTCCGAGGGTCAAGTCGCGGATCGTGCCGCCGCCGAGGGCCGTCACCACCGCCAACACGATCACGCCAAACAAATCAACCTGCTTGCCGCGCGCGGCGAGGACGCCGGTGATGGCGGAGACGGAGACGCCGAAATGTTCGAGCAGGTATTGCATGCTGCCAGCGGCGCCGATGTTAGGCGAAACGCCGGCGGTCGAACAGCGTCTAATCCAACAAATGGGGACGGGTCTTGTAAGTGGTCAGGACGAGTTCCCCGAAAATCGTGTTGGCCCAGGCAAACCAGGAACGCGTGAATTTCTTGGGATCGTCCTTGTGGAAGGCTTCGTGCATGAAGCCTGTGCCCGCGTGCGTCCGGCGCAGGGTGTCGAGGCACTCGCGGATTTCGTTGTCGTTCGTGGCGGTCAGACCTTGCACGATCAAACCGAGCGGCCAGATCATGTCGATGCCAACGTGCGGTCCGCCAGGTCCGTCGGCGGCTTTGCCTTTGCAAAAATAGGGATTGGAGTCGGACAGGACGAACCGCCGCGTGTTCAGATAGACGCGGTCATTGGGCTTGACCACGCCGAGGTAGGGAAGGGAGAGGAGGCTGGGGACGTTGCCGTCGTCCAGGCAATAGAAATCCCCGAAGCCGTCCACCTCGTACGCGTAGATTTTTCCGAACTTTGCATGCTCCACGACGGCATATTTGCGGAGCGCCTGTTCCACCTCATCGGCCAGCGCGCAGCATTGGGCGGCGGATGCGTTGTCGTGATGGATTTGTTCCAACATTTCGGCGGCCTGCCGCAGGCTGATTACCGCGAAGAAATTTGACGGAATCAGATAGGGGAAAACCGTCGAGTCGTCGCTCGGACGGAACATCGAGCAGATCAATCCCACCGGTTTGCCGGGGCGGCCATAACCGCCGCCGGCCAGGCTGTCGGTGGGCGTGGTGGTCTGGCGCTGGAAGTGATAGGGACCATGGTCGGTCTTGCGCTGCTGTTCGCGGAACGTCTGGAGAGTGAGCAGGATCGCCTCGCGCCATTTGGCATCGAAGGGTGCGGTGTCGTGGGTGGTCTGCCAATACCGGTAGGCCAGGCGCATCGGGTAACAAAGCGAATCAATTTCCCATTTGCGTTCGTGGACGCCGGGCTTCATCTCGGTGTGGTCGCTCTTCCAGTCGCTCACCTTCTTTTCGTCCTTATAGAAGGCGTTGGCGTAAGGATCCTTCAAGATGCAACGGGTCTGGCGGTTGATCACGCCGGCGATCAACTGTTGCAGCGGGGCATCCTCGGTGATCAAAGAGAGATAGGGCCAAACTTGGGCGGTGCTATCGCGGAGCCACATGGCGTCGATGTCCCCCGTGATGACATAGGTGTCGGGTCGGCCGTCCAGCATTTCGAAATCGACCGTTGTATCGAGGGTGTTCGGGAAACAGTTCTCGAACAGCCAGGCGATCTCCTTATTACCGGCGGAAGCCTTGACGCGCTCGATGGCGCGCTCCACGGCCACGCTCTTGAATTTCCGCTTGGCTTCCGGGGTGCGCACAACGGGGAAGCCCGCATCCGCGGCCCGGGTTGCGGAGCCGAGCATCAGACTGGAAGCGATCAAGGATGTGTTGAGGATGAATTCTCTGCGGTTCATAATTTTGTCTCCTGCGCGGTAAGGCCACCTGGCTGACTCCAAGGTGCTCCAAGGTTTCGTAGCGGTGGGCCAAGGATCATCGTTCGTCGAGTTTTCGCAGCGCGAAAGCGTGGGCGCCGATGGCCACGGCCTGGCTCGTGCCCAAGCGGGACATGCCCACACCGATGCGCTGCAAGGGATCGTGCTTCAGCTTCCGGCCGCTGCCGGGCACGGTGATCTCGCGGGTTTCGCCCTTGAGAAACTGCTCCAGTTGGGCCGGGTCCTCGAGGTTGAAGGCAACCGAGGCGAGGCGGCGGAACTGATTTCCTTTCGGACCGGTGTAACTGCCATTCAACTCCGCCACAAGCGCGGGCAGAAACAGCGGCCAGGCGGCGGAGATGCCCCCGCCAATCACCGCGAGGCCGTCCAGGAGCGTCAGGGCCTGGGCCATGGCGTCACCGGTCACTTCACCGAGTTGCCGGAAAGCTTCGACGGCGGCGGGTTGATTGCCGGGCTGTGCGCCGGTGCCGATTTCAAAGATGACCTTTGGTTCGGGTGATTGATCAAATGGGATGTTTGCTTTTTCCGCATACACGCGGCGCACAGCGCGAATGCAGGCGCCTTCCTCCGCGTTCATTTGCGGATGCAGCTTGTTGCGAAGCAGCCAGGCTTCGCCGGCGATGGAGTTGTCGCCGATGAAAAGCTCGCCATTGCGCGCAATGCCGCCACCCAAGCCGGTGCCCAGGGTCACACCAAAGAGGTTCTGGTAACGCTTCGGGCTGCCGGCCTGCTCGAGCAGGCTGTTGACCTGCGGCAGCAAGCCTGCGATGGCTTCGCCGTAAGTGAAGAGGTCACCGTCATTGTTGATAAAAACCGGGATGCCAAAATGGTCCTGAAGCATCGGCCCCAGCGCCACGCCGCCGCGGAAAGCGGGGAGGTTGGGGAGATCCCCGATGATGCCATTGGGATAATCGGCGGGCCCGGGAAACGCGAAGCTGATGGCCACCGGCGGCTCGGGGCATTGCTCTTTGGTGCGGGTGAAACCTTCGACGAGGTTCGCCAGACAACGCTCCAGGTCATCAGCGTTCGAGGGGAGGCTGAGGCTGGAGCCGACGGGCTTATTTCCGCGGATGGCGGAAAAGCGGAAGCTGGTTCCGCCCGCGTCGAGGGTCATCACGACCCGCGGATCGTGGGTGTAGCCGGTCATGCCGCCGTGACGGTTCGTCCGGCGCGATAGCCGTAAATGCCATAAAAGGCAACGTAAGCGAAGGCGATCATCGGCACGATGAAAGAGGCTTGGATGCTGAAATGATCCGCCACCGCACCCTGTAGCGGCGGCAGAAACGCACCCCCGACAATGGCCATGACCAGCAGCGACGAGGCCTGGCTTTTCAACGGCCCCAGGCCCTCGATAGCGAGCGAAAAGATGTTGGACCACATCACCGAGCAGAAAAGGCCGATGCCGAGAATGGCCCATTTGGCCGTGTCACCGCTGCTGATGATGCCGACCGCCAACAGCAGGATGATCAAGCCGCTGAACAGGGCCACCATGCGTTGGGGACTGGACTCGCCGACGAAGAAGGCAATCAGCAGAACAGCCAGCAGAATTCCATATTGCTTGGCATTGGCGAAACTGCAGACCTCGGCCGCCGTCTGCGCCCAATCCTGGTGGAGGACTTTGCCGATCACCGGCAGGTTCAAAATAACAATGAACGCCGTCACCGGCACGAGCACCACCATGACGTGCTTAACCGTGCGACTCATATCACTAAGGGCGAAGGCGCCCATGAACCGTCCAATCATCAAGCCACCCCAGTAAAAGGAGAGATACTTGCTGGCGGCCTCGTTGGACAGATGGCCCAGTTTCTCCGTGCCTAGAAAGTTCACGATTGCGCTGCCCACCGTCACTTCCCCGCCGACATACATGAAAATGGCAAGCATGCCCAAGGAGGTATGGAGATGTTTAAGGGCGCCCAAGCCGCGGCCAATTTGATCTGTGTTGGTGAAGCTCGGGACATGAGCGAATTTAAAGAAAACCGCGAGAAGCACAAAAACTGCGGCGAAGCCGAGATAGGGGATTTTCACCGAGTCGGCGCCGTGCGCATCCTTGCCGGTGAAGAACGTGAAAATAAGCCAGCCACCGATGATGGGCCCGATGGTGGTGCCGAAGGAATTAAACGCCTGCGAGAGATTCAACCGACTGGAAGCGGTGCGTTCCGGCCCCAGAATCGTCACATAAGGATTGGCCGCGATCTGGAGCATGGCAAACCCCAGGCCGACAATGAACAAAGCGATCAGAAAGAACGGGTAGGAGGCCATAACCGCTGCCGGATAAAATAAGGCGCTGCCAGCCGCGGCGATGAGCAGCCCGATGATGACACCGTTCTTGTACCCGATGCGGTTGATCGGATCGCCGGAAATCATCGAGATGATATAGTAAATTAAGGAACCAATTCCGTAGGCGCCGAAGAACGCGAATTGCACCAGCATGGCCTGAAAATAACTAAGGGTGAAAGCCTCCTTAAAACGGGGGATGAGAACATCATTCCACACGGTCATGAACCCCCACATGAAGAACAGGACCGTCATGATCGCGAAGGGGCCGCGATACGTTTGCCCGTTGCCCTGTGAGGGGGAGGATGATTTCGGTCCGCTCGGTGCGCTGATAGTTGCCATATTTGGATGCCTTAAACTGTGATTCCTTATTCTACACAGATCGCCGGTTGATTGTAAACAAAGTCCGTCCCGGGCTTGACGCCGGGAAGGACTTGGCATTCCCAACCGGAC
>JAQGOT010000720.1 GCA_028293465.1 Pedosphaera sp.
TAGATCAAGATCGGCAGCAGAGCCAGCGGAGCCGCCGGGATAAAAAGTGTGAGCGGGAGAAACAGGCGCTTCGGGACCAAGGGAGTCAACACCATCAGGGCATAGATCAGGATCGCCATCATCAAGCAAAGAAAGGACACCAACCCGCCGATCAGTGAGAGGGGATGCAGTCCAAAGAAGAGAGTCAAGAAGGCATCAGCCAGGGAGATGACCGCATCCGCCAGGAACAGGCAGAGGAATACGCTCAACAGGGTGGCCAACAGGCGGCGCCCGGGCGTGGACTTGGGATCTGGCGCCGATGGCGGTGGAGGCAGCGGGGCGACGACGGCTGGAGGCGGAGCATCGATCAACGGCGGCGGTGCGGTGTCAGCTTTGGGCTGGTCTGGAGACGGCGGAAGGTTCGAGTCTAGTGGCACAATATTTCACCTTGGGAGGCACGGTCAACGATGACGGACAGGAAAGCATCCGACTTGGCCGGGGAGGTTTTGGTTGAGAATCTCATTTCTGCAAAAGTTCCGCGATGAACCAGTCTTCAACTCGCTTGCGCGCCCAAGGCGTTTTGCGCAGGAACGTCAGGCTGGATTTCACCGTCGGGTGGAATTGGAAGCACCGAACCGGTATGCGCCGTCCCATCTCACCCCAACCGTGCCGCTGGACCAGTTGATTGAGGATGCCTTCCAGGGTAATGCCGTGCAAGGGATCGTTGGGAGCGGAAGCTGGGGTTGTCATGTCAAGAATCTCGCTTTGCGTTTCATTGCGGTTGGTCAGACATGGTTGCCGCGGCAAATTTGCGACCGGGTGTTCACGCGCGTTTTGATCATCTGGCAACTGCCCGGTCATATTACTTTTGTTTGAACCTGTTGGCAAACCGAACGACCATACCAATATCGACAGCCCCTTGGAAAGCCGGGGTTTTGCATGGGAGTTGAGCTGGGGGGAGCGGGTTCTCAAGCCAGGCAGAAAGGTGTGAAACGCAACTTTAGCCCGGTGGGACCGAAGCGGCGCACAATATCACCGACTGCCATTACTCCCCGCCCGCATGCTGCGAAGCGGAGGGAGGTTTCTGCTCGAATTCGCGCACTGCGAGGACGGGGCATGCGGCGTGGCGCACGACCTCTTCCGTCGTGCTGCCCAACATAAAGGGGTCCTTAGCTTAGTATTTACACAATTTGCGATCTTTCCTCGCCTCCCCTGCATAAAAGGGTCGCCCATGAGGGCGATTGTCAACGGGTAAAAAAGTTTCCGTTCCCAAATTTTGCTGTAAAGGGGTCACTGATTATTGACCTGTTTTTGGCCCTGTTTTGATTGGTTGCAGGCAATGGCGCGAAAAAAGAGGGGCCCCGTCTTGTAAGGTTTGCTCCCACTGCCACCCCAATCAAAACTCAAAAATCCACTCAGTTTGTTCTGCTGCCCTCAACCATCAACCACCCAGTCACGGCAACGATTTCTTCCAGCTCAACGCCTGTTCCTTCAACCGGCTTGCCACTTGTGGATTTTTCTCCGCAATGTTCTCGATTTCATTCCGGTCCGCGTCCAGATCATATAGTTCCGCGCCAGTGCCGTCGTCGTTTACGAGAAGTTTCCATTTGCCGTCGCGAACGGCCACGTTCGGGCTGTAAAGGGGTCCCGCGAAACCGAAAATAGGGATTGACACCGAGGCGAAAGTTACGATTTCGCGGGGCTGATAAACATTTAGAGTCGGAAAATGGTTTAAGTGGAGGATCCCAGGCCGTGATAATCCCAGCGTTGCCAGCCGGGGCCGGGGTAGTCGGTCCCGGGACTGGGAAGAACAGTTGCCGGGCTTTCTCCCTGTCCGCTGCCGGTTTCATAACCGGAGGGAGGAGCGCCGGAATTGGGGCTGGTGGTCCTGCAACCGACCGTCGCAATCGTCAAAACTAAAATAAGAAAACTGATTTTCATAACGCTGTTTGCCTCTCGTTTGAACTGCCCAATAAAACCTCAAGCGGGCTTTGTGGCGCGCGCAATGGGGTGAACGCCCCGTGGGGCGTCCGGGTTCTTCCATTTTTCGGGCTGGAGTGGAGAGGACTGTTTCGCCATCCGTGATGCTAGGGGAGCCGGGGCGACCGGCGCGAGGACATCTACCTGGACGACGTAAAGGGGTCGCCCATTAGGGCGATTGTCAACGGGTAAAAAAGTTTTCGTTCCCAAATTTTGTTGTTCTTCGGGTCGTCTCTTCTCTCACCGGGAGTTCGATTCTTCCGGCGCTGCTCGAACCCGTCATTTCGGCTCATCAATTCCGAAGCCCTCTCCCTTGTGGCATCCCGTTCCATCACCCCACGGGTTCCGGCTTGCGCTCCATCGAGGGCGCGCACCAAAGCGTTGGATTTTGAACGCGCGATTTCGACGGAGCCGCTCATACCCAATCGCCAATCAACAATCAGAAATCCCGCCCCCCTTCGTTAACTTCGTTAGCTTCTGTAAGGGTTGCCCCCTCCGCCTCCCCACTCAACACTCAAAATTCCACTCAGTTTGTTCTGCTGCCCTCAACCCTCAACAACCGAAGTCCCGCGCAGCGCAGAGCGGAGCGGGATCAACCACCCCGTCACGGCAGCGCTTTCTTCCAGCTCAACGCCTGTTCCTTCAACCGGCTTGCCACTTGCGCATTCTTCTCCGCAATGTTCTCGGTTTCATTCCGGTCCGCGTCCAGATCATAAAGTTCCGCGCCAGTGCCGTCGTCGTTGACCAACAGTTTCCATTTGCCGTCGCGGACGGCGATGTTCGGGCTGTGATCGCCTTTGGGCGACGGAAACTCCGTGTTGTTGCGTCCAAATTCCCAAAAGATCGGCGGCTTGCGGACCAAGGTTTCACCGAAGAACGACCGACTCAGATCCTCGCCGTCAAAGTTGCCATCTTTCGCCGGGGTGGTCCCGCCCAGTTTGCAAAACATGGGAAAGAAATCCACCGCGGTCAGCACGGTCGTCTCATCCACCCGCCCCGCCGGAGTGTGCCCGGTCCAACGCACGATGAACGGCATCCGCGTGCCGCCTTCGTAAAGACTTCCCTTGTGACCGCGCAGACCCGCGGTGCGTTCGTGCTTGAAATCGGGCATGGGGCCGTTGTCGCTGGTGAAAATGACGATGGTACTTTCGGCAAGGCCCAACTCCTTCAAGCCCGCCATGAATCGCCCCACCTGACGGTCCCATTCGGCGAGCACGCGTTTGAATTCCGCCTTGCTCTCATGCGCACCGGTTCCCGGGCGCGCCGCCGCCGCTTCGGGAACCCAAGGCGTATGCACATCATCCGGCCAAAGATTCACGTAGCAGGGTTGGCCTTTGTGACGCCGCAAAAAATCGAGCGATTTGTCCACGAAATAGGCCGAACGATCCCAGCGCTTCACGTTGTCTTGCGCCGACCAAATCCAGTTCATCGCGGTGATGTTCGGATCAGGCTCGGGGCTTTCGTAGGTGCTGACATGCTCGTCAAAACCATAAGCGGAAAACGGTGGCGCGTTGGTCACATCGCGACCGCCGCCCATGTGCCATTTGCCAATGTGCGCGGTCGTATAGCCGGCGGCTTTCAGCGTGCGGGCGATGGATGGCGCTTTTGGATCAAGAAAATCAGCCTGGCCCACCTCGCGATTACCGGCGCGCGTCTGGAGAAAACTGTGAATGTTCCAGCGCGCGGGATACATGCCGGTGAGAAATCCGGTGCGGGAGGGGGAACAAATCGGCGAGGCGACGTAGAATTGCGTGAACTTCGTCCCCTCCTTCGCAAGCTGGTCAATGTTCGGGGTCGGAACAAATCTGCCGCCGTAACAACCGACATCGCCATACCCCATATCATCCGTGAGGATGAAAACGATATTGGGCTTTTGAGCGGCGGCGAAAAGCTGGTGGGAGGAGAAAATAATGAGAAGACAGGCAATTGCCGCGGCTGGTTTCAGCACACCCGACAGACGGCCTCCAAGGTTTCCCATCATCGAATTGATTTTACATTCGTTCTTCATTGGAAAATGTTTCCGCTCATGTTGATTGCCTCAAACCGTTGTCGATCTCTTTCAGCACCGGAGAATTCCATATCCTCGAATAGCAAAGGATGATCGAGCTGACAAGGCCCGTGTAGGATACAGGCTGACCGGCGATTCAGCCTTTTGCACGGGGTTTTCCCCACCTCATGGGTCCCAAGGTGCTTCCAGTAATACCAGAATGATGCCGACCGACAAAATCCCCCCGCGAGCCTGGGTCAAGCGCACGAATCGTTTCACAACCATTCGCGTGGCGCGCCTTTTTGCGCGGCAACCCGGATAGGAACCGAAACCCCTTTGAAAAGAACATTTCTGAAGCATTTAAGCAGCGTGGTTGGCGTCGTGTGGCTGATGGTTCAGGGTGCGCAGGCGGGGGCCTCCGCCCCCACACCGTTCCAGGATGCAACCGACCTCACCCTGGATCAGTTGGTAAATATTCAGGTCACCTCCGTGTCCAAAAAGGAGACACCCCTGAACCAGTCGCCCGCGGCCATCGCTGTGATCACGCAGGAGGACATTCGCAGATCGGGCCTGACCTCCATTCCCGAACTGTTGCGCATGGTCCCGGGACTGGATGTGGCGCAGGTCAATGCCAGCGAATGGGCCGTCAGCGCCCGTGGTTTCAACAGTCAATTTGGCAACAAGCTGCAGGTGCTGGTGGATGGCCGAAGCATTTATAATCCGGTGTTCGCCGGCGTCCGCTGGAATGTCCAGGACGTGGTGCTGGAGGATCTTGAGCGCATCGAAGTCATCCGCGGTCCAGGCGCAAGCCTCTGGGGCGCCAATGCGGTGAACGGCGTCATCAACATCATTACGAAAAGCGCGAGGGAAACCCAAGGCTTGCTCGTTTCGTCCAGCCTGGGCACCGAGCAGCAGCCGACCACCAGCCTGCGCTATGGCGGGCAACTGGCGACCAACGTCTTTTATCGTGTTTATGTGAAATATGTGAACCATGACGGGTTTGTCGATGCGATGGGGAATGAGACCCCGGACAAATGGAATGCGCTCCGCGGGGGCATGCGACTGGATTGGGAGGCCACGAGCGGTGATCTGCTCACCCTGCAAGGCGATTATTTCAAGGGCGACTTCGGCCAAGCGACACAAATCCCGATTTTAACGCCGCCATTTTCCACAAACTTTACCGCGGTAAACGACAACCGGGGAGGCAACGTCCTGGGCCGCTGGACGCATGGGTTTTCGGAGGATTCGGTGTTAACGCTGCAAATGTATTACGACCATAACGTGGCGAACGAGGCCGACCTGCAAGGGATCTCGGACGTTTATGATTTCGACCTGCAACACAAATTTGGCTGGGGAGAGCGCCAGGCCATTGTCTGGGGATTGGGCTACCGGTATCTCCCCACCGACAATTCACCCTCCTCCTTTTTAAATTGGAACCGCCGGACCCGGAACGACCAGCTCTACAGCGCGTTCGTGCAGGATGATGTCACCCTCGTCGAAGGCCGCCTGCATTTGGTGCTGGGATCCAAGATTGAGCACAATGATTACACCGGGTTTGAATTTCAGCCGAGCGGACGCCTGCTTTGGACTCCAAGCGAGCAGCAAACAGTCTGGACGGCAGTTTCCCGGGCGGTGAGAACGCCGTCCGAACTCGAACGCGATGGGCAATTCAACGCCGCTGCTTTTCAACCTTCGCCGGCCAGTCCGCCGGTGCTGGTCAGGCTGTTTGGCGATCCGGATTTTCGTTCGGAGAAAATCCTGTCCTACGAACTGGGTTATCGAGTGGAGCCGACCCCCAGGCTGTCGTTTGATTTGGCCACATTTTACACGGTCTATGACTCATTAGGAAGCATCCAACCGGCGGATTCCCCCTTTTTCGAAGCTGTGCCAACGCCGCATCTGGTCGTTCCAGAGACGTTCCAAAACGGCCAGTCCGGGGAAACCTATGGCGCGGAACTCTCCGCGCAATGGCTGGTGACAGACCGTTTGCGATTGGCGGGCAGCTATGGTTGGTTGCGCATGCAACTGCGGCCGGATCCCGCCGCCGAAGGCGACAGCCCGCAGCAACAATTCCAAATCCGCTCCTATCTGGACCTCCCCCATAACCTGGAGTTGAACGGAGCCGTTTATTTCGTGGATCAAATTAATGCGCCGTCCAGCACGATCCGGATCCCGGTTCCATCCTATGTGCGGTTGGATCTGGGAGTAGCCTGGCATCCCCTCAAGACGCTTGAAATCGGCGTTTGGGGTCAGAACCTGCTCAGCAATCACCACCCCGAATTCCCCAACACCAGAACCACCTTGCAAACGGAGATTCCGCGCGGCGTGTATGGGAAAATCACCTGGCGTTTTTGACCGATGGACAAATTTTCACCCGATTGGATGAACTCGAAAGCAAAACACCTGCTGGCCAAGTTGGCGGTGCTGCTGGTCCTGGTTGCCCTGTTGCCCGGGGCAGGCCGTGGTATTGGCGGCGAATCTCCGGCTCTCACCGAATACCAGGTGAAGGCGCTCTTTCTGTTGAACTTTGCGAAGTATGTGGATTGGCCGGCGGAGGCGTTTGCCGAGGACACGACGCCCATCACGATCGGGTTGCTGGGGGAGAACAAGTTCGGCGATGATTTGACGCGTGCCGTGGCCGGAAAAAGTTTCGGCGGCCGGAGCATCGTGATCCGCCAAATCGTGCGCGAGGAGGATTGGGGAAAATGCCACATCCTATTCATCAGCGCTTCGGAGAAACAACATTTGGCGGAAATCCTAGTCAAGGTCAAAACGATGCCCATCTTGACGGTGGGAGAAAGCGAGCAATTCATCCAGCGGGGGGGGATCATTAATTTCATGAAGAAGGAGGGCAAAGTCCGGCTGGAGATCGAACTGCTTGCCGCCCGGCAGGCGAGGTTGCAGATCAGTTCGAAGCTGCTGGGCGTGGCGGATCTGGTTCACGGAAAACAATAACACCGATATGCGATTTTTTCGAAATGCCTCGCTCAAGCGCAAGCAGACGTTGATCATCATGCTGACCACGAGCGTTGCCCTGCTGCTGGCTTGCGCCGTATTCGCGACTTATGAGGTGATCACCTTCCGCAAAACGATGGTGCGCAATCTTTCGACGCTCGCCGAGATCGTGGGCAATAACACGGCCGCCGCGCTGGACTTTAACGACCCTAAAGCCGCCGCGGAAACGCTGGCGGCGCTCAAAGCCGAACCCAACATCGTGGCCGCCTGCATCTACTCGGAGGAGGGCGGGGTATTCGCCCGCTATGACCGCGTGGACCACGACCGGAATGCCCCCCTGCCCAATTCCCAACCGGCGGGACACACCTTCGGCCAACGACAACTGGTCCTCTTCCGGCCAATTATTGACAAAGGTGGAACCATCGGAGGCGTCTATTTGGAATCGGATTTGGAGGCCCTCTATTCCCGGCTGCGCCAATATGGCCTCATCCTCACGGGCGTCTTCTTGGTGACTTCGCTGGTGGCTTTTTTCCTTTCCGACCGGCTCCAGCGCCTGATTTCCAAGCCGATCCTGGATCTGGTGCAAACCACCCGCGTCGTGGCGCGGGACCGGAATTATTCGTTGCGCGCCGTCAAACAAAACGAGGATGACATTGGCGTGTTGATTGATGGGTTTAACGAAATGCTGACCCAAATCCAGGAACGGGATGCCGCCCTGCAGGATGCGCAGGGCCACCTGGAAAGACGCGTGGCGGAGCGCACCGAAGAACTGGCCAACTCTCTTTCCCTGCTTCGGGCCACACTCGAGTCCACCGCCGACGGAGTCCTGGTCACCGATGCAGAAGAAAATGTGGTCAGTTTCAATGACCAGTTCATCAACATGTGGGGGATTCCCAACGCCGCCGCGGTCCCGGCAGACCGGCAAAAGTTGCAAGCCGTAATGCTCGCCCAATTGAAGGCCCCGGAAGCGGCGTTGGCGAAAATGCGAGAGATACAGGAACGCCCCGAGGCCGAGGGCTCCGAGGTTTTGGAATTCAAGGACGGACGGATCTTCGAACGCTATTCGAAACCCCAGTGGATCGGCGAGAAGAGCGTTGGCCGGGTGTGGAGTTGCCGCGACGTCACCGAGCGCAAGCGGGCGGAAGTCACTTCACTGGCGTTTTCAAAGCTCGGCCAGAGCTTGATGTCCGCGACCACCGCGCACGACGCCGCCCGCAGCATCACCAATGTCGCCGATGAACTGTTTGGCTGGGATGCCTGCGCCTTTTATTTGTATGCGGCGGAAACCGACAAGATTGAGCCGGTGCTAAGTGTTGACACCACCGCCGGCCGCCGGGTGGACGTTTTGGCGGCGGGCGAGCCTAAGACTGAGCCCAGCGTCATTGATCGTCGAATTATTGAAAACGGCGCCCATTTAACCTTGAAGGAAGGGTTGCTGACGATGGAGGCAGGGGCAATTCCATATGGTGACAAGTCCCGCCCCTCCGCCTGCATCATGCGGGTTCCGGTTCGCGCAGGGAACCGAATCACGGGCCTGCTCAACATCCACAGCTACACCCCGCAGGCCTACACCCGGAAGGACCTGGCCATGCTGCAAACGTTGGCCGATTATTGTGGTGGGGCGTTGGAACGGATCTGGGCCGAGGCCGAACTGGACAATGAACGTGATTTGTTGCGGGCATTGCTGGATAATTCACCGGATTGCATTTATTTCAAGGACCTCAACTCGCGCTTTCTCCTGTCGAGCAAATCCATGGGCGACCAATTTGGTGTCCCGGCCCAGGACCTGCTCGGGAAGTCTGACTTTGACTTTTTCGAGGAGAAGCACGCGAAGGAAGCTTATGACGACGAGCAACAAGTCATTCACACCGGCCGGTCGCTGATCGGCAAGGTTGAAAACGAGACCCTCAAAAGCGGACCCGAGGCGTGGATGCTCACCAGCAAGCTGCCGTTGCGGAACAAGGCCGGTGAGATCATCGGCACCTTCGGCATCTCCAAAAACATCACCGCCATCAAAGACTCCGAGGCCCAACTCAAAAAAGCTCATGAGCAGTTGTTGACCACCTCGCGGCTGGCGGGGATGGCGGAGGTGGCCACCAGCGTCCTCCACAACGTGGGCAACGTGCTCAACAGTGTCAATATCTCCAGCTCCGTAGTTTCTGAAAAAGTCCGCAATTCCAAGGTGGTGAACCTGGCCAAGGCGGTGGCGCTCATGCAATCCCATGCCGCTGATCTGCCCGGCTTCTTCGCCCACGACCCCCAGGGCCGCCAGTTGCCGGCCTATCTGGACAAGCTCGCGACTCACCTGACGGAAGAGCAGGCCGGAATGCTGGAGGAACTCGCCTCCCTGGTCAGCAACGTGGAACACATCAAGGAGATTGTGGCCATGCAACAGAGTTATGCCAGGGTCTCCGGCCTGTTGGAGACCCTCTCCGTGGTTGATCTGGTCGAGGACGCGTTGCGCATGAACGCCGGAGCCATGGAACGCCATCAGGTGCGCGTGATCCGTGAATTCTCCCCGGTGCCGCCGATGCTGGTGGAAAAGCACAAGGTATTGCAAATCCTCGTCAACCTCATCCGCAACGCCAAGTACGCCGTGGATGACAACCAGAACGAGGACAAACGGATGACGCTGCGGGTGACGTCGGACGGAGACGACCTCGTACAAATCTCGGTCATTGACAATGGAGTGGGAATTCCGGCGGAGAATCTGACGCGGATTTTCAACCACGGATTCACCACCAAAAAAGAAGGCCACGGTTTTGGCCTGCACAGCGGGGCTTTGGCCGCCAAGGAACTGGGCGGCGCTTTGAGCGTGCACAGCGATGGTCCCGGCAAAGGAGCAACCTTCACGCTCAAACTCTCCATGAACGGAAAGAAATAATACTTATGGACAACCACAACCCCAAAAAGAATCTCCGCATTTTGGTGATCGACGATAATCGCGCCATTCACAGTGATTTTCGGAAAATCCTTTGTGCGGGGCAGGAAAGCGGTTCCAAACTGGAGGCTGCGGAAGCGGCCCTGTTCGGCGAACCTGCAGCCGCCGAGGAGCGAATGCATTTTGAAATTGATTCGGCTTACCAAGGCCCCGAGGGCTTGGCGCTGGTGCAGCAAGCCGTCCAGGACGGTCGTCCCTATGCCATGGCCTTCGTGGACGTGCGGATGCCGCCCGGGTGGGATGGCATCGAAACCACCGCCCGAATCTGGGAAGCGTACCCCGATCTGCAAGTGGTGATTTGCACGGCGTATTCCGACTATTCGTGGAGTGGAATGGTCGGAAAATTGGGCAACTCGGATCGCCTGCTCATCCTCAAGAAGCCGTTTGACGCCGTGGAAGTAATCCAACTGGCCAATGCGCTGACCGAGAAATGGCGTCTGCTGCAGGCGGCCAGGAGCAGGATGGATCTCCTCGAAGTGATGTTGCAGGATCGCACGAAGGACCTGCAAAAGACGAACGCCAGCCTGCAGGCGGAAATTCGCGAGCGCGAGCGGGCGGCGGAGGCGTTGCGTGAGAGCGAGGAGCGCTACCAGTTGTTATTCCGCAAGAACCCGCTGCCCATGTGGGCGTTCGACCTGAACACGCTGGCTTTTCTGGAGGTCAATGAGACGGCGGTGGAGGAGTATGGCTATTCGGCTCAGGAGTTCCTTACCATGACGCTCAAGGATATCCGCCCCCCGGAGGAAATTCCAAACCTGCTCAAGGCGCTGGGTGAAGCCCCACTCCCTCCCCCGCACTCGCTCCTCGCAAAGCATCGACGGAAAGATGGCACCATCATTGATGTCGAAATCAATTCCCGGGAACTCCTGTTTTCCGGACGCGAGGCGAGACTGGTTCTGGCCAATAACGTGAGCGAACGCAAATTGGCCGAGGAGCGGATCCATGAACAGGCCACGCTCCTGGATCTGGCGCATGACGCCATCTTCGTGCAGGATCTGGAGGGGCGCATTCAGTTCTGGAACAAAGGCGCGGAGCGGTTGTACGGTTGGACGGCGCGCGAAGCGGCCGGGACCAGCATCGTGCAACTTTTGTCTCCCGACGGCGGCGCTTCATCGCGGGCGGCGGAGAAGGTCTTGTTGGAACAAGGGGAATGGAGCGGCGAGCTTCGCAAACGCACCAAAGGGGGACAGGAGGTCATCGTTGACAGCCGGTGGACGCTGCTGCGGGACAAGCTGAACCATCCCCGATCCGTGTTGGTGATCAATACCGATGTCACGGAAAGGAAGCGGTTGGAAGCCCAGTTTTTGCGCTCCCAACGCATGGAGGGGATCGGAACCCTGGCCACCGGCATGGCCCATGATCTCAACAATATCCTCGCCCCGATCTTGATATCAGCGGGAACGCTGCGTTACGAGCTCGTCGCGGAGGACCGGGAGATGGCCATCGACCGAATTGAGATGAGCGTTAAACGCGGCGCGGACATCATCCAGCAGGTGCTGACGTTCGGCCGCGGGGTCAGTGGCGAGCGGGTGGCGGTCAACCCGGCCGACCTGATGGAGGATTTATCAAAGATCATCGGCCAAACCTTCCCGAAAAATATTGCCCTGGCTGAGAGTATCAACGCAAAGCTTTGGCCAATCATCGGCGACAAAACGCAGATTCATCAGGTATTGTTGAATTTGTCGATTAACGCCAGGGATGTCATGCCGAACGGGGGTGAGCTGTCCTTGCTGGCTAAAAATGTCCTGGTGAATGAGGCCTTTGCCGCCCGACATGCGCCGCTGCAGCCCGGCCCGTATGTGGAGTTGCAGATCAAGGATACCGGCTGCGGAATTCCGTCCGCCGATCTGGAGCGAATATTCGATCCATTTTTTACGACCAAGGAATTTGGCAAAGGCACCGGATTGGGGTTGTCCACCGTATTGGGGATTGTGAAAAGCCATCATGGAATCGTGCTCGTTGAAAGCGAGTTGAAACGCGGCAGCACCTTCAAAGTGTTGCTGCCGGCCTCGCCGGAAGTCGTAGAAAGTGTAAAGCCGGGAATTGTCAGCACCCTGACCCGCGGGGAGGGCCAGGTGATTCTCATCGTGGATGATGAGGTGAACATCGTCTCGGCAACCCAGAGAATGCTCGAGCAGTATGGTTATAAAGTTCTGGTGGCAAACAGCGGCCAGGAAGCGCTCAGGATTTTCACCCGCCATGATCAGCCCATCGAGCTGGTCATCACCGACATCATGATGCCTGGCATGGATGGGTTGGCTTTGATCCAGGCGCTCAAAAAGATCGATCCCCGCATAAAAATCCTGCCCTCGAGCGGGTTGGGCAAGGATCTGGGCGGGAATCTGCGGGCAGCCGAGCTGGAGTCGTTGGGCGTCAGATGCTTTTTGGCCAAACCTTATACCGCGGAGAAACTGCTGACGGGTTTGCACCTGGCGTTAACCGAACCGCAGCATCTACAAAGGGCCGAGCTGGCCGCCCCAAGAGGCATTTCGGGCCGTGCCGAACAGGAAATTCATGTTTGAAAGACTCAAGGCCTGAGGCGCTTACCAATTGGCTGAGCGCGAAGGGCGGTTGCTGCTTTGACCGATCCAGTTCAAGGTGATCGTCGTAATCCGCGCTTGGTGCCGGAAGATTCACCGTCGAAAAGCCGCTCACCGGTTGAGTGAACAGTTGGAAGCTGTCTCCGGCCTGCAGCGCCGGCCACGGTGAGAGTCCCGCCGGCGACCAGATTGTCGGCCCAACCAAGTTGATCGCAATCTGCGTGTTGGTGCGTGGAGAGGTTATCGCGTCTGGACGCGGTAAAACCTTTGCGGCAACGAAGGTACAACCGTAACGGGCGCAACCGAGTTGTTAGTGGTCCAAGGTCCGGTGAGATTGGTGGCTTCCAGCAGTTTGCCGTTTCCAGGCCAGTTCAATACCAGGTGCCCACTGCTCCATGAGTTGGTAAGAGTGATGTTGTAAAACAACCCTGAAGCCGCGCTGTAAAGGGTGGCCACCTGGTTTGAAGAAAGCACCTGGTCGTACATGGCAATGTCAGAAATGTTGCCGAGCAGATAGTTGCCGGCGGTCTGAATGCTGGCCACGCGCAGGCTGGGCGGGGCAGTGCGCGCGCCGGTGGGGCCGGTGCCGCTGGCATCCAGGGCACCGTCAATGAACAGCTTCATCGCGCCGTTGCCGGCATCCCACGTGGCGGCGACCTGGTGCCAGACGTTATTGTTGATGGACTTCACGGAGGTGAGCGTGGTGTCGGGATTGCCGATACCGAAGCCCACTTTGGCGCCGACCAGCGCGATGCCGAAATCATTGACGGCGCCGACCACTTCACCGTCCACCAATCCTTTGCCATTGTACCAGTTTGGCGTGCCGCCGGTGGCGGTGGTTTGCACCCAGAATACGATTGTGAAATTGGTGCTGCCAATTAGCAGCGGCAGTTGCGTGTAGCCCGTCGCGCCGTCGAAATGAGTGGCGCGATGGGGGGTGCCGAAGCCCGCTCCGACAGGGCCGTTGAAGTTACGACTGAACCCTCCGGCCAGAACGCCGTTGCTGCCGCGCACGAGATCAATGGCGATGTTGCCGGCGGTCTCGTTCAACGGCCAGTAAGCGACCGGATTCCAGGCGAACACCCAGCCCTTGTAGAATCCCGGCGCAGCGCTGACTTCGCTGGAGTTGGCGCTTTCGTT
>JAQGOT010000761.1 GCA_028293465.1 Pedosphaera sp.
AAGGCCGCTCCCCAGGCACCCGGCCGGACTACGGTCAGCGCGGGCCGCTGGCGCGCCCCATAGGAGCAAGGCAAATCCCGCCAGCAACAGGGCGAGGCGGGAAGCAACGGAGAGTTTACTGCGCACGGCGGAGAATTGCCCTCTCATCTGGGAGGTCGCGCGTGAAGGTTGTCCGCCGGTCGGCGGGGGAATTTGGGTCGGGGTGGTCATAGGATGTTTTCGGGTTCTGAGTTCTGAGTTCTATTTAAATTGTTGCTTGGTTGTTAATTGGTCGGCAGGCGCAGGTGGATCACTGCCCCGCTGGTGCGTCTTTGGTAATTGTTTTGGAAGCTGGTTTTGACGGTGTCCCTGGTGGACTCCCCGACGCTCATGGCTGCGTCGAACCGCGGCGAGGCGGTCGGCTTTGGATGGCACCCTACCGCGAAAGCGGTGCCGGAGTGGAACATCACGGACAAGGTTTTATTTTCCATAGATTAATTTACCGACGTTTTGACGGTGAGATAGTTGACGACCGCCTTCACGTCGGGGACCTGCCCGGCGAGTTCGACAGCCCGGCTCTGCTGATCTTGCGAATCGACAACGCCGCTCAACTCGACGGTGCCCGTGAAGGTTTCCACGCTGACGGAGGGATACTTATACCGCGTGTCTTCGGCCAGCGCGGCCTGGACGCGGGCAGAAGTGCCACGCTCGTCAACGCGTTCGCCCGCGCTCTGCCCGTAGTGGCCGCCGGTGGCGCAACCGGTCAGGCCCAAGAGCAAGGGCACGGCGGCGAGGGTCAGGATCAATCCGAATACTTTCTTCATATAGTTCTTTTCTGTTTTGGGGTTTTATCTGCCGAGATTATCAGGCTGTTCTCCTGATTCTTGGCGGCCCTTCAGGCACGCCCAAGAATGTCCGTTTTTTCGTCTTTAGCCTTTTGGTTAGAATCTCCAGCTTGCGCCCACGAGGCCATAAATGGTGGCGCTCTGATCGAGGCGGGCGGTGCGATTGCCGGCGGATAGCTCCAGGTCGTTCAGGCTCTGGAATTGCGCGCCGATATAGACGCCCCAAGACTTGCTGAAGTCGTAGCGGAGCATCGCGCTCACGTAGGGGCCGTAGAGCAGTTCCGTCTTGGAGGAATGGCCGCTCGCCGCAAACGTGCCGCTGGCGCCGGTCACGGTTTCGGAGAAGTCGTATTTGACCGAGGCCGGAGCCAAAGTCAGGCCCACGCTGACGGCGAGGCTCAATTCATCGGTGAAATTCCATTCGGCAAACGGACCGAGACGGATGCTGTATAACTGGCCGCTCAGCTTTTGATGGCTCGTCAGGGTGGCGATCTCGGTGGTGGTGGTGCGGGTGGGGACGTCGCCGAGCAGGGCACCGGGGCCCTGAAAGGTGCCGTTGTAGCCGGCGCCGGGCGGGATCACGCCATTCAACTGATAAGCATCGGTGGTCACCGTGACCGGGCCGGTCATGCTGTGGTTATCGCGCAGGTCGAGATCCGTGTAGCCAAAGGCGCCTTCGAGACCCCAGCGACCGGCCGACGCGAAGGGCAGATGGCCCAGGACACGCTGGTAGGTCAGTTCGGCTCCGTATTGCGGATCGCCGGTGACCTTGCTGTCGGCCGAGCCGGCAGAACCACTGGACTGGACGGCGTTGAACTGCATGGTATCGCCGACGACCTGGGAGCCGTTTTGGTAGCCCCAGTTTGAGGTGAGGCCGCCCGCGTTTCCGCTGCTGTCCAAGCGGACGTAACCGTCGTTGTAGTTGTGGTTCGCGCCGCCGGCAGCCGGCCCGGGATTCACCGGTGCACTGTTGTGGAAGGAGCCTTTGAAGTTCATCCCGAAGCGCGGGCCGAGGCTCAGGCGGTTGGGGTTCTCCTCGGAGGAATCCGCGCCATGCATGGCGAGGGGAGTGGCGGCGGCGAGCGCGATGGTGGTGGAAAGTAGAATTCGGTTCATAAATGTTGCAGTTGTTTGTTTGGTGGTGGCGTGGATCACGGGAGTAACACGACGCGATAAAAACGGCTCCCGGTCGTGGGTTTGCTTTCAGTTTTGGGCGGACCGTCATCGTACCATTGCACCCGGTTGGACGGGGCGGTCAGCGTGGGATTGGCGGTTTTCCAGGTAACCATGTCGCCGCTGTACTGCACGGCGTAGTGGCGTCCCGGGATGGCGGAGAACTCGATCAGGAACCGTCCGTTTTCAAATTGCACGTTCCGGTCAATGCTGATCGTCGAGCCGGTGGCCGTCACGGCGATGGGGGCGGCGTCCTGGGGCACGAAGGAAGGCTGGGGAATGGGCAGGCGGCTGGAGCGGTAATACTCAATCAGCAAATCAACTGAGGTCCCCGGGGTGAGGGCCAGATTATACTGCACGAAGGGATTACCGCTGGCTTTGCCGCTCGCATTATAGACCTGCACATCGGCGGGCAGGGCCTGGATCAGCAGCCGAAGGGCATCCACCGTATTGGCGCTGCCATTGCTCACGCGAACGGTCTGCTCGAACAAGCCGGTCTGCGGATTCAGCGTGATGGGAGAGATTGCGGTCACCAGGAGGTTGGTCGAAGGAACGACCGGTCCACCGCCACCGCCGCCGCCACCACCGGGCTGGGACACAGTGACTCCATTACCTTGGAGGGTCACTCCAGCAATTCGGGCCAAGGCTCGGCCTTGCAACGTTGCGCCCGTCTGTATGCTGATCGACTGGTCCGCCAAGATGGTGCCCTTCATGCCGGAGGTGGTCCCGATGGTGGCGGAGGTGCCGACCTGCCAAAACACGTTGGCCGCCTGCGCCCCGCCGATGAGGATCACCTGCCGACCGGAAGTGGTGACGAAGGTGGTGGCGATCTGGAAGATGAACACGGCATTGGGATCGCCTTGTCCGTCGAGCGTCAGATCGCCAACCGATATCTCCAAGGAGGAGGTGGACTTATAAAGCCCCGGTGGCAGGGTCTGTCCGCCGATGTTTCCGGCGATGCTGATCGGAGCCGTGGAACGTCCGGCGGCATCGTTGAACGCAGTCGTAAGGTCCCCTTGGGCGGCCTGCGCGGTCGGATCGGCGACGTGCATGGTCCCGGTCACCGTCCCGGGCGGGAAGCCGGAGACAGAAGTGCCGGGCCAGAGGCCGAGGTCGCCGTTGACGACGGTGGCACCGCTGCTGGTGACCGTGGAGCCGGCCAGCACGCCGAAGTTGGCGGCGCTGCCCAGCGCCACAGGGGCTTCAGCGGCGGTGAGGAGTTGATGCGGGAGGGTCAGGCCCAGCAAGAGCGAGGTTAAGGTTCGGGTGGTTTTGTTTAGTTTAAAGAGCATGGCTTTGGTTCCTGAGGAGTTGTAATTGCGTTTGTTTCGTTTGGATGGGGATTGGCTTAATTGTGCCGGGTGATTTTAATCAGCTTGTTCGCGTGAAAAGTGTGGTCACTTGGTGCCGTTCTGAATTCCCTGGCCGGCGTTGGAGACGTCCTTGCCAAAGCCGTGGGCCGTGTTGCAACCAATGCCGGCGATGGCCAGGAGCGTGGTGACGAGGAGGAGAGCTGCGATGCGTTTAGTTAGTGGGATCATATTTGGTGGATGGGTTGTGTATCCTGGCAGTGCGTTGCACAGCACGATTCCGAGCCGGCCCCCCAAGGGTTCAGTTTTATTCATGAAATTCCCGGCCGGCAGGTATCGCGTCCACTGAGGTTTCATTCTGGACAATTTGGGGCGCGGGATTTCGGCCAACGTCTTCGCCGGCGGCGGTCACCGAAGCCACGCGGGAAGAAGCCGGCCTTTCTCCTCTAGGGAGACCGGGCAAGCCGGGCAACCCAGGCGGGCCGCCGTGCATGCCGGGCAGGCATCCGGTCTGCGCCAGCAAGAGCGCAAGGCACAACCCGATCCCGAACTTGGCGCCCAGGCGGTTGGCTTTAGTCATGGAATTCTCCGGCTGCGGTGCTTGCGCGGCCGAGGTTCCCTGGTCGGAATGGGTGTTGTTGCTCATAATTAGTCGCGTTCCTTGTTGCCGTGTCCGTTGTCGTGTCCATTGCCGCCCTTGTTGCCGTGACTCGAGCCCGGCGGCGCCCAGTTTCTCGGATAGGTCTTGACGACCGCGGAGTGATGAATCGACGGGGCGTCGTGAAAGTCCAGGCTCACCGACGGGGAGGCAAACAACACGTCCGCGGAGACGTGTGGCGGGGTCGGTCGTGATACCCATGAACGGCCATCCTGATATAAGTAATGGTGTGTGTGGCTGCTGTAATAGACCTGGTAACCGGGGTAATAGACGTAGTCGTCCTGCACCACCACCGGGCTCTCCACATACACTCCCCCATGCCGCGGCCCGTCCACGACGCCGATGCATCCGGTCAGCCCGCCCAGAATGGCAGCGCCGATTACAAATTTGATTTTTGAGCGTTTGTTTTTATTCATGGCGTTCTCTTTCTCGTTTACGGAGCGATTTTGTCGCTGGTCCACTGGCGCGCCTGTTGAAAGCCGTCCTTCAACGCCTCGTAGGCATTCTTGGAACCGGCCTTGACGCTGTCCCAGGTGGACTCGCTGGCGTCCTTGACATTATCCAATTGCTTGTTCAAGCGGGCCGCCTGCTCGCGCAAGGCTTGCAGCTTGGGTTTGGCTTCGGCCTTGACGGCGTCGCTGGAGCTTTCAACCTTGGCGGAGAGCTTGTCCAGTTCCTGATCCAACGCGGCCAACTGAATGTGCATTTGCTTGCTGTATTCAGCCTTTTGCGCGTAGGTGTAGTTGTTGAGATCCTGCGCGACTTCCTTCGTTTCGGTTTTGAGCTTGTCGATCTGCTGCGCGGTGGTCGGCTCCTTGTCACAGCCCACCACGAAAGCGGCGGTGGCGAGAAAGGCGATCATCAGAATATTGCGTTTCATAATTGTAGTTTTAGTTGGTTCCAAATTTTTCATTGCGGGCGATGGTATCGGACGAACCGATCCTGACCACCGGGGGAACTCCCCCCCGGTGGAACTGGAGCGGCTCCAATCAGAAGGCGAAGCGCATGCCGAGCCGGCCGACGCCGTAGTATTTTGTTTCGTCAGGCACCACCCAGCGGGCGTCCACGAACACGCCGATGTGCGGGGTGAAGCGATATTCCATGCCGCCGCCGACCTGGGCGAACCAGATCCGGTCGGGGTCAAACTGGTGACCACCGCCGGCAAACACGTAGGGCGCGAAGCCGCTTTGACCGAGCGGGAGACGCAGGATCAAACTGGCCGACGCGCTGTCGATGAAGGCGCCGGTGGTGTTCTCGGAATAAGCGTCGATCCCCAGGCCGACATAGCGGCTGAAGAAGTAATTGACGCCCAGGCCGACGCCCAACCGGGTGTTGTGCCGGACCCGTGAGTTGGACAAATGATTGATGGTGTATTTGCCGAGGGAAGCACTGCCGAAGGCGTCCACCGATAATTCATTGCCCCGGTAACGATCGGGCTGGTCGTAATGCATCGTGGTATCATTGGTCAGGCTGTCCGCGCCGAGGGCGGAGCCGGCAGCCAGCAGCAGCATGGCGCCGCCGAGAAACATTTTGTTGGTCATAGGTTTTTTCGTGGTTTTGGTTCTAACTTTTTGTTCTAACATCGGCGGGACGCTACAAGATGGGCGGGCCATGACCAGCGGGGGGTATCCCCAAGGGTGAATAATGGAGACGTTCCCGCAATGACCCGGAACCAACCCGGCACGGAAGTGAATGGGGAGGTTTAAAGAATTTTTGAGAGCGCGTCATCAACCTTCCCGCAGAAAATGAGCGGGTGGCGAAGGTCGGGGATTTCCCCCCTATACAGCTTGAGGCAACGGTCGTATAACTCCCTTGGTTCGTTGCTCGCCGACGAAGGATCAAACACTCATCGGGCGGAACAACCTGCGGCGTTGCGTTCCCGGCAGCGCGTGAATTCGGTACACATCATGAAACATAACTTGATCAGGTTTTCACAACGCTATGTGACCGCGTTGCGAACTCACCTGAAGCAAGGCCCGCGGGCCGGGCTCCCATCGGCGCGTGGACTGGGACGCCAGGCCGTGGCCCTCGGACTGGAGACGTTGGACGTGGCCAGGGTTCACGAAGGAGCCCTTGCCACACTGGCAGCCGCCGGCGGTGGAAGCGGCGCCGGCAAGCGCGCGGAGACTTTTTTTGCCGAGGTTACCACCCCGATCGAGCACACCCATCCGGCCGCGCTCAAGACCAAGGCGCGCCTGGGTCAACTGAACGAGGCGTTGGGCCGGCGCACGGTTGACCTGGCGACCGCCAACCGATCCTTGAAAAAGGGCATCACCCGCCGCAAGACCGCGGAGCAAGCCCTCAAGAGAAGCGGGCAACATTCCCAAAAGCAATTGCAGACATCACGCCAACTGCAGCAACGCTTGCAGCACCTGGCCCGTCAGATCCTGCGGGCGCAGGAGGACAAACGAAAAAAGATCAGCCGCGAGCTGCATGATGAAATCGCCCAGACTTTGTTGGGCATCAACGTCCGGTTGCTGACGTTGAAAAAGGAGGCGGCGGTTAACGCTGACAGCTTCAAGCAGGCGATCGCCAGCACGCAACGGTTGGTCGATAACTCAGTAAAAAGCATCAAACGATTCGCCCGTGAATTCGGAAAACGTCATGAAACATAAGATCGACGGGTTATCGCGCCAATATCAGGAAGCGCTGCGAAAATACTTGAAGCAAGGGCCACACGCGAGCTTGCAGCCGGCACAGGGACTGGGACGCCAGGCCATCATCCTCGGACTGGAGACGCTGGATCTGGCCCGGATCCACGAGCGGGCGGTGATCACCCTGGTTTTGCCGAGCGACTCCCCCGGCACCCGGGCGGCGATGATCCGGCGGGCGGGCACTTTTTTCGCCGAAGCCATCACACCCATTGAGAAGACGCATCGCGCCGCGCTGGACGCGAACGTCCACCTGGGCCAAACGAACGCCACGCTGCGCCAGCGCATCGTGGAGTTGGCCACCTCCACCCGGCATTTAAAAGCGGAAATCGTCCAGCGCAAGGCCGCGGAAAAATCCCTCAAGCACGGCGAGCGACACTACGCCGAGTTGTTGGAGCAGTCACGACGGATGCAGGAACAATTGCGGCTGCTGTCGCGCGAGCTGCTGTCGGCGCAGGAGGAAGAGCGCAAGAAGATCAGCCGCGAACTGCATGATGTCATCGCCCAGACGCTGGCGGGCATCAATGTCCGGCTGGCGGCCTTGAGAAAAGAGGCCGCCGTCAGCACCCAAGGCTTGGAGCAAAACATCGCCCGCACCCAAGAATTGGTGCAGCAATCAGTCGATATCGTGCATCGGTTTGCCCGGGAACTGCGCCCGACGGTCCTGGATGATCTGGGGCTGATTCCCGCCCTCCTGACATTCATGAAAAGCTTCCGGGAGGACACGGGTATCCGGGTGAGCCTGGCGGCGTTCGCGGCGGTCGAGCAGGTGACCGGAGACCGCAGAACCGTGCTCTATCGCGTCGCCCAGGAAGCGCTCACCAATGTGGCCCGCCATGCGCACGCCAGCGAGGCCGGAGTGACGATTCTGAAAGTTGAGGACGCCATTTGCATGAAAATAACGGACAACGGCAAAGGCTTTTACCAAGAACGCCTGTCGCAGGGCAAAAAGAGCAAACGATTGGGATTGCTTGGCATGCGCGAACGTGTGGAGATGGTCAACGGCAAGTTCACGGTCGAATCCGCCCCGGGCAAAGGCACGACGATCCAGGCGCAGATTCCGCTCGCCAATGACACGCACGGGGGCAGAAAACTCGCCACCGGCGTCCGGTAACGCCAAATTTTGAATGTCTATGAAACGAATTACTGTGCTGCTGGCGGAAGACCACCAGATCGTCCGCGAGGGCTTTCGGTCATTGTTGAAACACGAAACCGACATCGAAGTGATTGGCGAAGCGGCCACCGGCCGTCAGGCCGTGCAACTCACCCGCAAACTCCACCCCGCCGTGGTGGTGATGGACATCGCGATGCCGCTGCTCAACGGCTTGGAGGCCACCCGGCAAATCCGCAAGGACTTTCCCGACGTCAAAGTCATCATTCTCTCCGCGCATAGCGAGGACGTTTACGTCCAGCAAGTGGCCGCGTTGGGCGCTGCGGGGTTTTTGCTCAAACAAAGTTCCTCGGAGAGTCTGGCCACGGCGATACGCGAGGTCCAAAAAGGAAAAACCTTTTTCAGCTCCGACATATCCAAGCGTCTCAAAGGCCGCGAGCAGCAGCCGGTGGATGGCGCGGGTGATTTCCAGAAGAAAAACAATCGCCTCAGTTCGCGCGAGGTGGAGGTGCTTCAATTGATTGCCGAAGGCAAGCCCAACAAACAAGTCGCCGCGGAACTGGGCGTGAGCTTCAAAACGGTGGACAAACATCGGCAGCATCTCATGAGCAAGCTTAACATCCATGATGTCGCCGGGCTGACCCGCTACGCCATCGCCGAGGGCATCATTGAGAGCAGTGTCCGGGTAACGATCACCTAGCCCGACAGGTGGTATCGAGGTTTTCGCTCCCGGCTTGCTCCGCAGCCGGCTTCATAACAGCCCCCTCGGGGAAATCCCCAATAGCGGCAATCCGTTAATCCGCATAGTTTCAAGGCACGAAAACTAATCCACAAAAGAAGGTGCTGACGCTGGGCGAACTGATCGAGAGCGGTTGCCGCGCCGGCAGCGAACCCCAGGCGATAAGAATCATCCGGCTGGCCGTCAAAGCTCGTATGATTGTGTTCCGAGGACCCGCTCGCTGCCCGCTCCCGTAAGGGAAACCGGGAAGCGGTCGCGATCAAGAAGCCAAATCGCAATATACCAAATAATTAAATTTATGTTACGAAGCATCAAACAATTGTACGGCAATAAAATCGCGGCATCCGACGGCGACATTGGCCACGTCAAAGACTTTTATTTTGACGATCAGAACTGGGCGATTCGTTATCTCGTCATGGACACCGGCTCGTGGTTGGCGGGGCGCAAGGTGCTCATCTCGCCCCATTCGCTCGGCCGCCTGGATCAGGCCGAGCAAGTCCTGCGCGTGAGCCTGACCCGGCAGCAGATTGAGAACAGCCCCTCGATTGATTCACACAAGCCGGTGTCGCGACAATATGAGGAGGAGTATTACCGCTATTACGGCTGGCCCTCCTACTGGCAGGGCGACGGGTTGTGGGGTGCGAGCGGTTTTCCAATTTCAGAACTGCCAGCCACCTCACTCCCAAGCGAATCAGCCATCGCCAGCGGCCTGCAACCCGAACGCGCTGATGCGCATCTGCGAAGCACGCAAGCGGTGAACGGCTACCACCTGTGGACGAGCGACGGGATGGCCGGTCACGTCTGCGATTTCATGATCGACGCGCAGAGCTGGGCGATCGGCCAGTTGGTGGTGAAAACCGGGCACCGGTTCTCGGGCAAGGATGTGCTGGTAGCGACGAAAGAGGTGGACCGGATCAGTTACGAGGAATCCACGGTGTTTCTCAATGTGAACGCCGCCGCGCTCGAACAAATTCCCGCGCATCCCATGGTCCCGGTGGGCGTGGTGAAATAACCGCGCGCGACCAGGCTTGTTTTATGAAACACAATAAACATTCCCATCATCAGAATCCTCAAAACCACCAACCGGCGGCCTCCTTGGCGCCACCTGCGGCGGTGAACACAAACGAAAAAGGCAACGGAATTCTGTTCGAACCGTCCGCAGACGAAGTGGCAAGGAAGGCTTACTTCAGCTATGTGAACCAGGGCTCGCTGCCCGGGCGCGATGTGCAGCATTGGCTGGAGGCCGAGGCGGAATTACTGGCCGAACGGAACCTCACCCGGGTTCACGGTTTCCATAACCGGAATTAAATTAAAAACCTCAGGCAGCGACCAGGTTTTGTGGCGGACGGAACAATATGAATACATTAAAATCCACCATCGCGGCGCACGCTTTATTCCAAACCATGCGACCGGAACACCTCGCATTGCTTTCGGAGCATGCCCGGCAAGCCGAGTTCAAAGCGGACGATATTCTTTTCCGTGAAGGCGAGCCAGCCAACCGCCTTTTCCTGATTCAAACGGGCCGGATTGAACTGGAATGGCGCTCCCCCGGTGGTTGCAGTGTCGCGGCGGAAATAGTGGGACCAGGAGAGGCGCTTGGTTGGTCCTGGCTTTTCCCGCCTTTTACATGGCACTTCACCGCCGAGGCGCTGGAGCCCGCCCGCGTCATTGTGCTGGATGGTGGATATCTGCTCGCGACTTGCGAAAAAAATGCAGAATTCGGTTATGCCCTCATGAAACGAATTGCGCAAACCGTCAT
>JAQGOT010000020.1 GCA_028293465.1 Pedosphaera sp.
TTGGTGAAACCAGCCAACTGGCAGGGCGCCGAACCCACCGCCAAGTCAAACGACACGCTCGACGTGTGGATCGACTCCGGTTCCTCTTCGCGTTCAGTGTTGATGCGCCGCAAGGAACTGCAGCACGCCAAACCCGGCCCGGAACAATGGCAGGCGGACGTTTACCTGGAAGGCAGCGACCAACATCGCGGCTGGTTCCAATCCTCGCTGTTGCTCTCCCTCGCCGGCAATGATGCGCCGCCCTTCAAAACCGTGTTGACCCACGGCTTCATGGTCGATGCGGATCGTGAAAAAATCTCCAAGAGCAAGCAAGGCCAGGGTGGCTACGAGAAACCGCAGACGGCCGAGGCATACGTCAAGAAATACGGCGCCGATGTGGTCCGCTTGTGGGTTGCCTCGCAGGATTATCGCAGCGACATCGTCGTCAGCGAGGAGCGCATCAACAAGGTCAGCGAAACCTATCGCGGGATCCGCAACACGCTGCGTTACCAGCTTTCCAATCTTTACGATTTCGATCCGGCCGGGCACACCGTCCCGGATGACAAACTGACCGGTCTCGACCGCTGGATTCTCGCCGAGTTTTCCCGGTTGGAACGGGAAGTCATCGAGGCTTTCGAGAAGTTCGAGTTCCACGTCGTTTACCAGAAGGTCAGTCAGTTCATCGCGGTGGAATTGTCCGCCACCTATCATGACGTGGTGAAAGACCGTTTGTACACGGACGCGGCAAATTCGCCCCGCCGTCGTTCAACCCAGACTGCGCTACACCGCCTCGTTATCGGGCTGTGTCGCATGCTTTCCCCCATGCTCGTGTTCACGGCCGATGAGGCCTGGGATTTTATTCCCGGCAAATCTGGTGAATCAGTGCATCTCAGCGACTGGACCGGCACCGGCTTTACCCGCCCGGAAGCGGAACAAAAAACCTGGCAGCATTTGTTTGAACTGCGCCAACTCGTCCTGCCGGAATTGGAAAAAGCGCGGCAGGCCAAAACCATCGGCAAGGCCCTCGATGCCAGGGTTTCCCTGGCGGGTTCCCATCCCGCCCTGATCGCTGCCGCGGCGCACGCCGAGGCCCTGCGCGAGTTGTTGAACGTTTCCCAGTTGGAAATGAAACCCGAGGGAGACGCCACCCTCACCGTGCTCGTCGCCAAAGCGGACGGTCAAAAATGCGAGCGCTGCTGGCATTGGGAAACAGACATCGGCTCAACCCCGGACCACCCCACCGTCTGCGCCCGCTGCGTCACCGCGGTCAAAGAAAGCTTGGCGAAATCTTGAGTTCCAAGCTTTGGAACTGACCGATCGCCCAGACGCGACCCAGCCATATGGGATGGCCGCCGCTACAGGTCGCCGGCCATTCTGGCCTCGCAAGCCTCATGATCGGTCCTGTTTCCCGCTTGCCGTCCGGGAATCTTTGCTGCTAACAATCATGCATTCCGGCAGCCGAAATATCCGGTGATCTGTTGCGATTGAATTACCATGCCTAAAGCCAAAGTAACCCACCGGAATCCTTGGGCCTGGGTTTCTTCACTTTACCTCGCCGAAGGACTCCCCTACGTCGTGGTCATGACCGTCGCGGTCATCATGTACAAGGGCCTGGGCATTTCGAATACCGACATCGCCCTCTACACGAGCTGGCTCTACCTGCCGTGGGTCATCAAACCGCTTTGGAGTCCCATCGTGGACATCCTCAAAACGCGACGCCTTTGGATCTGGGTCATGCAATTGATCATCGGCGGCGGCTTGGCCGGGGTGGCCCTGACCATCCCGACAACCCATGCGTTTCAATATTCGCTGGCGTTCCTCTGGCTGCTGGCCTTCAGTTCCGCCACCCAGGACATCGCCATTGATGGCTTTTACCTCTTGGCCACGACGGAAGAGGAACAGTCGTTTTTCGTCGGCATTCGCAGTACGTTCTATCGGATCTCCACCATTTTCGGCCAGGGATTGTTGGTGATCGTGGCGGGCTATATTCAGGACCACACAGGACTGGCAAAAATCGATCTCCATGTCGCGGCCAAGCCCGGCATCGCGATTGTCCAATCCGTTGCTCCTGAAGCGCCAGCCACCTCCCCGCTCGAGGGTGAGCTGCGCTTGGTGATCAGTCCGGACCGAGTTGAAATCAATCCTGAAGCGCGGCCCCGGGCTGAGGTGCAATCCCTGCTCGCGTTGGTGAAAAGCAACAATATCGCGCATGCTTTCTATCCTACAGAGCAGAGGGCCGCCCCCTCGGATGCCGGTTTCTGGCAAAGTCTAGTCCGTGCGGTGGAACCGTTCTTCCGCTGGCTCGGCACCCCGTTCCGCATCATCTCCACTCACCTGGAATCGTTTCTGCGTGCGCATTTCAGCCCGGAATCCAAAGGAAAGAATGACGCTGCGGGGAACATCGGCCTGCTCACACTCCACCTCAGCAAACCACCCGGCAAAGAAGTGGTGGTCAGCCTGGGTTCCAGAGTCAGCCTTGGCCTCAAGGGTGGCGACGAAAAAAGCTTCTCCGTGGCCGAAGGCACGCGCATCATTTTCAACGACCAGAATTGGAACCAACCCGCCCTGGCGGTCATTCAGCTCGATCCCAAGTTGAAAACGACTGCCGCGGCCCTCATGGAAATCCGCTCCGGCAACATCCCTTTCGCGTGGTCCATCACCTTCCTGCTTCTGGCCGGCATGTTCGTGTGCTTCGGCATTTATCATCGCTTCCTGCTGCCGTATCCGGTCATTGACCAGCCGGGCACGACCGATTCGTTGAAAAAGTTCCTCGTGGAATTTCTGCACACGTTCGCCACTTTTTTCAGGAAAAAACAGATCGGCGTTCTGCTGCTTTTCCTGCTTCTTTACCGCTTTGGGGAGGCACAACTGGTCAAGATGGTCGCCCCGTTTTTGTTGGATGCCCGCGAGGTCGGTGGGCTCGGCTTGACCACCGGACAATTTGGAATTGTTTACGGCACGGTGGGCATCGCCGCGCTGACCTGCGGCGGGCTGCTGGGCGGCATGCTGGCCTCGCGCAGAGGGCTCAGGTTCTGGCTCTGGTGGATGGTGCTCGCGATCCACCTGCCCGATGCGGTGTTCGTTTACCTGGCCACCGCCCAGCCGGATAATTTCTGGGTCATTTGCCATTGCATCGCCGTGGAACAATTCGGCTACGGCTTCGGCTTCACGGCCTACATGCTCTACATGATCCACATCGCGCGCGGCGAACATCAAACCGCGCACTATGCCATCTGCACCGGCTTCATGGCCCTCGGCATGATGATTCCCGGCATGTTCAGCGGCTGGTTGCAGGACATCATCGGCTATCAACATTTCTTCGTCTGGGTGCTGCTGGCCACGGTCCCAGGTTTTCTCATCGTGGCATTCATTCCGCTGGAGGCGGAATTCGGCCGGAAGACCACCGTCGAAACCAAGCCGCAACCCAAGCCTCCCGCAACAGTGGAAAGCTGATTCCTCCCCTGCCCCGCCGGCTATTTTTTTACGAACAAGGCGAGCGACGCCGTGTAGCCGTGCAGAAAATTCCGTTCGCCCACCGGCCCGATTTCACCATTGCAAAAGAACCCGGCCAAACCCAGCGGCCCCAGATACTGCTGCACCAATTTTGCATCATGGCTGTGCATGTTGAACAATTCCTGTCCGCGCCCGTTGCAATTGCATAAACACCCGCCATAAACCGTTGCGCCGGCCAATTGGTCCTTCGCGCGCGCCAGCAAGGCCAGCAGGTCTTCCGTGGCGGCCGTCGCATCGCGCCGCTGGAACTGCACCGTCTGCCCCAACCGCGGATGCGCCCCGACGGCGACCGTGCCCGACTGAGCATCCGCATCCAAAAGTTGGCGCACGAGAAAGTCACCGCGATGAAATTCTTCCAGATACTCGTTGATGACCAGGCCGAGGAATAGATTGCCGCGGGCTTTCTTTTGGTCTTCGGGGGAAAGATTGTTGTAAGTCTCGGCCAGAACCTCATAGGCCGGCCGGTTGCCGATCTCCTGAATCACGTTTTGCTGAACCTTGGTCAGCGTCCACGTCTCCCCGATCGGCGTGCAACCTTGGGAAATAATTCCGGCGAGTTTGACTTCCCCGCCGACGGCGATCGCCACGCCCCCTTCCTCAAAAACCTCCCCGTTCAGATAAACCTGTGTGAGTTGCGTCGTATAATCCCCGCTCGCCAGACCGCCCAGCACCGGCAGCGGCGCGTAGGCTTCGTTCCAACCCTTCAACCAACCCTCGCTATCCAGGCTGAACGGGTCGGCAAACACCAGCCAGCCGTTGGTTTGTTTGGGGCCGATGCCAGTCTCCATGTGCCAATAGTTGGGGCCGTTGGCCTCTTCCACCTGTTCCTGGGTGAGATGAAACGCCTTCAACTCGGCCCCCGGCAACGCGTAGAGCGCCAGCACCAATCCGGAATCCTCCTCCAATTCCATGTCACCCGCGATGAGGCTCACGCTGGAACAGCCGGCCAGCAGCGGTATCTGGCCATGCACCCGCAGAATTTCCAGCACCTGCTTGGCGTGCGGGAAGAACGGCGGGGACATGAATACCAGGCCGAGCGAAATTTTGGCGGCGCTCAACCGGCCGCGCAGCCCCTCGGCCCAGGACTTCAAACCCGCTTCGTCAAAGTCACCCTCCCAATGGGCGGCGATGGCATGTTCACTGTGCATGAATAAAATCTAGCGTGGA
>JAQGOT010000024.1 GCA_028293465.1 Pedosphaera sp.
GAGCCCTCGCCGCGTTGAAGCTGTCAATATCCCGACTCGGCACCCCGAGCAATTTCGCGATTTCCTCCTGGCACTCCCAAATTTGCTGTAAGCCAAGAATCTCCCGGCCCTGCTTGTCCACAATCCAATATCTAGGTTCCATAGCTGTAGCTCCAAGGGATCATTCTCTGTTCGATAGTAGGTTGTGTCGCGGCTGAATTGTAAAACGCTGACAGTCTAAGAATAATGGGTGGTGAAGAGGTTGTTGGCATGGGAGAGTGTTTCATGCCGGAGTTTAGGAGGGAGTTCCACGCGTGGCAAGGGCGGTGCTTGCTCCAACCGTGGCTTGCCATCCGGCTCCGCCTACAAAGCTCGACAACCACCGCGCATTGATGCTATCACTCTGCCCGGGTGAGACTCACCGCCATGGTCCTGCTGTTACTGGTCCTGCTGTCGCTCGGCCTGGGTGGTGTTCATTACTGGCGTGTCAACAGCCGGCGGGCTGCCGCCGATGCGGTGGTCGCGGCCGCTCACGCCGCTGTGGTCAAGGAATTGCGGGAGGCCGTTCTCAAGCTGAAGTCTGCGCTCGGGCAGGACTTGCGCCCATCCGACTTCGGCCCGTTGCGGCAGGAGGTCAGTTCCGGCTTCGCCAAGCATGGAAAGGAGTTCCGTTCCCTCCCAAGCTTCCAGAGGCTTGAAACCAGCGCCGATGCCGCGGCCTTCTTCTGGCAGTTGGAATCCCAGATTGCGCAGTCCGCCGGAACCGACGCGCCGTTGGATCACCCACCGTCCGAGGAATATCTAAACATGGCGTCGCACCTGGGTCGGACTCCGCGCCACTGGTCTTACGATGATGGGGCCAAATCGGTGGAGCTGTGGACAGGGCCAACCTTTTTTCGAAAGCTCGGTTTCTCCCGGACCGCGGATGCCTGCGACCAGTTGCTGCAAGAATTGCAATGACCGGACGGATCACCCCAGCCCGTAACCCAGACGCGCGCGCTCCGCCAAAATTTGACGGGCAAAGAAACCGACCGGCCCTTGCTCTGAACCTGGCTGAAGATTTTACGGTCTCCATCATTCAATCAAGGAATTGGCGCGAGTGTGGCAGGTTGCGGGAGCTTTGTCGAGTTTCCCAGAGAAACAGCCAAATTCAGGGCCGGGGGGACCAGCTTATGACCGCGTTTGGCGCGTGTTCAGTAATCGTGTCGTCATTGCTCAAAATCACCTTCCCTTCGCGGAAATTCTGGTCTGTGATCCAAAGGAGCCAACAATAACGCTCACTCGTGTCAGAAACAGACCGGCTTGCCGTTGCCGCGATAGCGAACCGGCCTTTGCCGGGAATCAAAAACGAGAACCTTCCGTCACCATCGCTTTTTGTCGTTTCCGCAGGGTTGCTCGGAAGATGTTGCATGTAACTCATCCCGCCCGAATCTGACCAGCGACTCAGGCGGGCTTTGAAACTCTCGCAACGAGCGGTAAGTTGATCAAACTCCTGCTGGGCATCTTCGATTTCCGGGTTGAGGTTACCGCATTCCTTGAGTCGCTCCAGATAGACCGGCCGCCAAGTGTCCCAAAGTTTTTGCCTTGAAACGGTGTCAATCCGATCCCTTTCCAGCCGTTCGAGCTCAGACTGAACCTGTTCGCCTTCAAATGAGAGATAGGAACCTCCTGCTTTTGCTTGGGCATATTTTTGCCGGGCAGCCTGCAATCGCTGGAGGTCATCGGGGGTGAGCGCAGGCCTCTGAAAGTCCCATGCCTCGCGTTTGGTATAGCCAAAACGACCATTTTTTATCGCATCCTCGACGGCGGCGTCTGCAATTTCATACTTTTTTTGGAGTTGCCTATAGTGCGCCTGTGCAGCTTCATTCTTCCGCGCCAGGAAAGGGAGGCCGGCTTTCAATTCGCTGATATCGGTCTCCCTGGCAAGGGAAGCATTTGTCACAAGTGTATTTGCCTGCGCTTCAGTGAGTAGGTGAATGGCTACCAGACCAAGCTTAATGTTTTGAGAGCCTTTGGTAACGATGAAGACCTGCCCCTCGATTTTGCGCTCGCGAGGGGAACAGCCTCCCGCCGACACAAGCATGACCATGAGCAGGGCCGACCATAGCATTCCCGTGAGACTCAGACGGCGGCGAACCGGGCCAGGCTCAGTGTCGTCGATCCGAGCATGGTCGTTGCTGACGTGATCATCGCCGGAGTGCCGTTTGTGGTTCGCATGCATCCTTGCCGCGGAGATTGCCCCTGCATGTAGTTCCGCGTCAAGTGGAATTTAGAATTCTGCCTCCACGAACGGCGATTTACCGCCACCCAAAAGTTGGTGCGAGCCGTCGGTCTGATGCTTCACCACGTTGGCCGCCAGTTAAACGCCACGGGGGTAAGGGGGAGTCGGAACGAAACTCGGCTACCTCCGGAGGTTGGGCGTTATTTTTTCGGTGTGGAGGTTTTGACCTCGCCGCTGGCGACCCGCTGGCGAACCACCCGGCTCCCGCTCGGACCCCGCTCGGCCACGGACCGACTCCCGCCCGGCTCCGGCCCGCACCCGGCTGGGAGGCCGCCCGCAGGCCACCCGGTCCCGGACGGGCTCCCTACGGGCTCCCGTTCGACAACGGGCGGAGCCTTCGACAGGCTTCAAGAAGTCTTCGACAGAATTGCCGACGAATCCAAGCTTGGGTGAGGGCAGCACGGGAGGCACGCGAGCATCCGCGCTTTTTTTCCGTCCAGGCGGCATCCATAGTCGCGGGAGATGCCTCAGGCTGCTGGCGGAGCCTGGTCGAGCGGCCACAACTTCATCAACGACCGCCATTCGAGGCTGATCCGGTACAGGGCCTCTCGCTGAATCGGGTCGGTGGTCTCTGCGTTGATGGTTGCAAACTCGGCCTGGAGCTCTTTCTGCCGCCAACGGGCCTCACCCTTGGTAACGGGGCGAAAGACATAGTTACCCGGCGAGGCACCTCTTGGTTCGTGGCAAGCAAGTCCCGCCTCGATGAGTTTGGGGATGAAAGTATCGAGGTGGGCGGTTGTCATGGCGCCGGGGCGGTTCGGATGGTGGCAAAGGCGGCGAGTCAGGTCACTCCGACCGCAAATCACCCAACCGCTTTCAAGGGCGGGCATTCCGGTGAGGATGCGATTCAACAGTTCAAGCTCGTGACGAGGTGGCTCTTTTTTCATTTTGGATTGGTCTATGCGCTGAGTTGTTTGGGTGCGGAGGTGATTGCTTCGAGTGGTGGCTGGGGGACAGGGAGGCCAGAGAGCAGAGCGTTGGCTGACTTCACAACCTCGCGCGAATACCACCACACCCAGGACTCAACCTGCAAGGCGGCTGCCTCCGGCGTCATCGCCCAATGGATGGGGAGATCATACCTGCACTCGAACGCTGACAACGTCGCCATGACCGCCCCGGGAGTGACCCTGCCGCGGTAATGCTGCGCGGTCACCTCCGCCGGCGCGCCGATGACAACCAACCGC
>JAQGOT010000092.1 GCA_028293465.1 Pedosphaera sp.
TGCCGTAGATCATCTCGTAATCCGCATCGAAGGAATTCGCCAGCGTGCAGTCATAGGAGTAATTCATCCCGCTGGGATATTCAAAAACCGACTGCACGGTGTCCGCGACCTCGCGGCCATCCTTCCAATTCAGGATGCTGCCGGAACCCACCACTGAAACCGGCCGGGCGTTCAGGAACCAACTGAGCAGGTCCAATTGATGGATGCCGATTTCGCCGATGAGGCCGGATGAACTCTCCTGGCGCAAACGCCAGTTGATAGCCGTTTCCCGTTCCGGATTGGGTGAGGTCCGCCGCCAGCTTTCCTTCTTGTGCCATTGGGAGCGGGCCATGATGGGCTTGCCCATCGAGCCGCTGCGGATGAATTGGAGCAGGAAGCGGCGTTGCGGATCCGAGCGCAGTTGCAAGCCGGATTGAAAGTTCAATTTGCCCGCCGCCTTGGCCGCCTGCGCGATGGCGCGGGCGTCCTCGTAGCTGGAGGCCAGCGGTGCTTCGCAATACACATGCTTGCCCGCCTCCAAGGCCGCCACCACGATTTCCCGATGCTGATGCGAGGGCGTGGCCACGATCACGGCCTGAACGTTTTTTTGCTCCAGCAGCTTGCGGTAATCGGTGAAACCCTCGGCTTTGGGCGCCGCTTCCTTGCCGCGCCGCAGGAACGCCTCGTAGGTATCGCAAACCGCCACCACGGGCGCGTTCGGCAACTTCCCCAGCGTCGCAATAATCTCGCGTCCCCAAGGACCGCAGCCAATGACGCCGCAGGCCACCGACGCACTCACCGTGCTGTAAGAGGTCGAACCGCCCTCGGCGGGCTTGTCTTCGGCGTGCAACGGGACCCCGCCCATAAGCATCATCAAGGCTCCGAAAGAGGAAGTGCTGCGGATGAAATCGCGGCGGTTGAATTCAGTCGGACCTTTTTCGGCTTCGTTTGGATTCATAAGCGGAGGCTAATATTAACGTTTGCGCGTCCAGACTCAAACTTATTCGTGGGTCAGGATGGAAGGGCCCCCCTCAATTCAGGGAGTGGTGAGCACCTTGATGCGCAGATTGCGGAACGCTACCGCGCCATGATCACCCTGCAACATGATCGGTCCCGGCTGTTTCACGTCGCCGTCCAGTTCGCCGCCGGTGGGCCGGTCCACCAGCACGTTGTCATGAACTTTGACGCCGTTTAAAATCACCGTGACACGGTCGCCTTTGATCGTGGCTTCCACGGTCTGCCATTCGCCGGGCTTGCGCGACGCGAATTTGGAGACGGGGGCAAGTTGGTAGATGGCCCCGTTACCGCCCATGCTTGGTGCGCCCTGCGCGACATCGTCGAGGATCTGGATTTCATGACGGCCGCGCAGGTAAAACCCGCTGTTGCTGTCCTTGGGAATCATGTATTCGTAACGCACGGTGAAATCCTGGTATTTCTCCGCGGTGACCAGGTCGGTGCCGCGGTCCTTCTCGTCGCCCACATTCACCAGCATGGAATTCTGCGCGCTCCAACTTTGCCGGCTGTCGGCATGACGCAAATTCCAACCCTTCAGGTTCACACCGTCGAACAGCGGCTGGAAGCCCTCGCGGCGCTCCTCGACACTCACCTCGTAGAGCAGCGACTGCGGCATGGCGTCACCTTTTGCCAGACCCAGCGCCCACTTGATGCCGCCGAGAAGATGCTGCTGGTAAACCTGGCTTTCCCAAACATCTTCGCGATGGCCCAGGGAGGTGTAAAAAACACTGCCCTTCCCGTATTTCTTGCACCAGGAAATCGGGTAATCGCCCGGCGCGCCGGTGTTCGGATGTTTGTCCAACGTCAAGATGCCGTGGACGCGTTCGCGGGAGAAGTTCTTCATCTGGTAGATCTCATCCTTCACGATGTAGGATTTTTCGATGCGTTGCGTGGCCGGATGTTTGGGATCCTGGTTCAGGCACTCGACCTCCACCTGGTCTCCATGGGTCTTGAATTCGCCACCGATCATGTCGATGTAAGGGTCGATTTCCTTGCCCGCGCCATGGAACGTGTCCGTGGCTGAGTGGATGCCGATGAAAGCCTTGCCGGATTTGATCCAAGCCAGGAAAGCCGCCTTGTCGGGCAGCGGCAGAACACCGGTCGTGCTGGCGAAGACCACGCCGTCATACTTTTTGAGCGCGTCAGGGGTCATTTTCTCCGCCATTTCCAAGTCGTTCCGCACATAATCGACCGTGAACGCGCCGCTTTTTTCGCCCATTTCCGCCAAAATCTTCTCGGCGGTGGGAATCGAGCTGTGTCGAAATCCTTTCGTCACCGTCACCACCAACAGATGCTTCGCCGGCTTGTCGGCGGCCAAAGCCCGCCCGGGATGGACCGCGCCGACAATCAAAGCGCCTGCCAGCAGCAGACCCGCTAAAAACCAACATTTTTGTGAATTCATAAAATAACCGATTCGCTTCCGGATGTTCCGTCTTCTTAAGAGACTGTGGAAGCGGTTATGGAATTCATTTTTAAACACCGCGTCAAGCCGCGTTTTCCAGCCAGCCTCCTCAACCCGAACGAAACCGCCGGCCGGATTCTCAACTCGGCTTCGGATAGCCCCCTCGGAACGATCCTCCGATCGCCAGGCATGAACAAATTTATTGGCTATGGCGCCTTTACATCCTTTATGTTCGGGGCTGCCATTTATGATGCGATCCTTTGCTTTTACAACCCAGGGGCGACTGCACAGCAAGGACATCGATTTGTTTTTGATGCCGAGCCTGCTGGCGGATACCAATCTTTTCCTCTGGGTGGACCTGGAACATCCAACGTCCGAGGAGGCCCATCGCGTGCTGGAGGCGGTTTTTCATTTCCACCCGCTTTCGATTGAGGATTGCATCATGGTCAGCCCCTCGCCGAAGGTGGAACAATACACGCCTCAGGAAGAGGACAAATTCGCGCCCTACCTCTTCATGATCGTCCACGCGGTCGATTACAATCGTAAGGATGGCGTGTTCGCCACCAGCGAGTTAAATCTTTTTCTGGGCAAGAATTTTTTGGTCACCTACCACGATGTGCCGATGCGGGGCATCGCCACCACCGAAGAACGGTGCGAGAAGGGGGCGGTGGGGATTGCCCGCGCACCGGACCGGGTGGCGCACACGCTGCTGGATTCAATGGTGGAAAATTACAAACCCGCGTTGGACGAACTGGCGCTGGAAATTTCCGAGTTGGAACAGGAAGCGCTCCAGAATCCCAGCAAGAAAACGCTGAACAAAATCTTGCAGATCAAAAAGGAGGTCGGCCATCTGCGCCAGATCATCGGCCCGCAACGGGAAGTCCTGGCCCGGCTCGCCGCCGGTGAATTCAAGCTGATCCGCCCGCACCTGGTGCCGTATTTCCGTGATGTTTATGATTCGCTGTTCCACATTTCCGAACTGGCCCAAGGCTATACGGATTCCCTCACGGGGATTTTACAGGTTTACCTGAACATGTCCTCCAACCAGACCGGCGAGGTCGTCAAGTTGCTGACCTTGATCACGCTGATCACCACGCCGCTCATGATGATCGGCACGTGGTACGGCATGAACTTCAAGGACATGCCCGAGCTGCAATATCAACACGGCTACGTGGTGGCCGCGGTGACCATGGTGCTTTCCACCATCGTGACTTATTGGTATTTTAAGAAAAAGAAATGGTTTTGATGACAAGCAAGCGTTTGTGGTCGAGTGTGGTGGACCGGAAAACAATCCGTTGCCTGTGGGCGACCGTCAAACTGACCACAAACTGCGAACCCTCCAATTCCCCCCATGGCCTCCAAATCCAGTTTTCTTGACAAGGTGCTCGGGCGCATCGGGCGGCTCGACGCGGAGGGGTTGCAGAACGTCGTGCAGCGGCTGGCGAGCGAGCGGAGCTTTCTGGAGACGTTGTTCAACACCATCGAGGACGGCGTGCTGGTGGTGGATCAAGATGGGCACATCCTCTACTTCAACCAGGCGGTCACCTCGCTGATCGGAATCAAACCGAGCGACGCCGAAGGCCGGCCCGTCACCAATTATCTGCCCGAACTCGATTTGAAAAAGCTCTTTCGCCTGGACAAGAAGGGCGGCCAACGCGTGGTGCGGCACGAGTTTGAGGTCAGTTTCCCCCGCCCGCGCTTTCTCCGGCTTTACGCCGCGCCTTTGGATGGTGAAGCCAGGGGCAGCTCGGGGCTGGCGCTGATCCTGCATGATGCGACGGAAGCGCGGCAGAAGACTTTTGAAGCCATCGAGAGCGAACGCATCCAGGCGCTCACTTTGCTCGCCGCGAGCGTCGCCCATGAAATTGGCAATCCGCTGAATGCGCTCCACATTCATCTGCAATTGATGGAGCGGGAAATCCGCAAACTGAAAGCCTCGCCGCTGGAACGTCCCTTGGCCCGCACCGGGGGGCGTCGCAGCACGCCGGTGCTTATCCAGGCGGCTGGCGCCGAGGTGGCAGATATCGGAGACAAGCTGGAGCGTTATCTTGCCGTGGCGAAGGGTGAAATCAACCGACTCGATTACATCGTCACCCAATTTCTCCAGGCGATGCGCCCGACGCCCCCGCAATTGAAGCCGGCTTCATTGAATGATGTGGTGGTCAGAACCTTGGAGTTGTTGCAGCCGGAATTGGATAATCGCGGGCTGACGGTGAAGCAAAAACTGGCCGGCCATCTGCCCCTGGCGCCGGTCGACGCCGCGCAACTCCAGCAGGTGCTCGTGAATCTGGTGAAGAACGCGATGCAAGCGATGACCAAAGGCGGCGTGCTCACGTTGCGCACCGGCGAAGGGGCGGATGGCGTGTGGGTGAGTGTGGCGGACACGGGTGGCGGCATTCCGCAGGAGCAGATCAACCGCATCTTCGATCCGTTTTACACGACCAAGAAAAAAGGAACGGGGCTCGGTTTGATGATCGTGCAACGGATCGTGCGGGCGCACGGCGGCAGGATCGAGTTGGAAAGCAATGTCGGGCGGGGGACGACGTTTCGGGTGTGGTTGCCGTTGGATGAACGCGCACCGCGAATGCTTGGCACGGCCAGTTTGGGGGAAGAGTAACCTTTTTAACCGCGAACCACGGGAAAAAGGATTTTGGGAATTCGTTCGCGTATTTCGCGTGGTTCGCGGTTATTAGCCTCCTGCCGGGTTCCCGA
>JAQGOT010000114.1 GCA_028293465.1 Pedosphaera sp.
AGACGGAAGAGGCAGCGGACTTGGCCAGCCCTCAAGCCGGAACGTCAAACCCGGTAAAGCCGCCTGCTTGTGTCTTGAATCACCGGGAACTTTGGGGAACCCGCAGGTGACAAAGTGTATAACCTTAAATCATTTCGTTACTGAACTGTTTCTTCAGGAGCTCGCCCAGCTGATCCATTAACCTGATGTGCAATTGGGCTCTCATTTTGGTGGCGAAATAATAGGTTTCAAAAGCCCGATGATCTTCGTACGAGACTGCCCATAGATCGCAAAACCCTTCAAATATCTTCACAAAATATACGTCGTAACTGGGGAGGCAAGATCCGGAAGAATACGGGATATTCACGATTTGATGGTTACAAAGAACCTTGAATTCATCCAGGGCGTTCCTCATCTCGCCTCGCACGTGGTAAATTAGGTTTTTGACCCGCGGTTGGCTTTCAAACGCATTTTCGCCGCACAATTTAAACAACAGAACTCCGGCTTCAACCGCGTTATTCCAAAGTATTTTTTGCCTTCTTCTAGATGCTGTTTCTGCGTCGGCTGCACCTGAGGTTTGGGACTGATCGACTGGATACCATCCAGCGATTTCTTTTTCCAAGTTCCGCGCCAGTCTGTGCAGGTTGCTCGCTTCCTCGAGAATAGAGTCTTGTTGAGTCCAAGCCATTTGAATCAGGTGAAAGGATGTTAGCTTGCCCGCGAATTCTTATCTCTCTCACGGTAATATCCTGCGGTGTGAGAATGCCTCGCACGCCTCCCTGCGAACAAGCAGGAACCAAATTATTTCGCCGCGCTCTGAACCCGCTTGTCCTCTTTGAAGACCAGCGACGCCGAGTTGAGGCAGAACCGCAAGCCAGTCGGCTTTGGACCATCTTCGAAAACATGACCCAGATGACAGTCGCACCGGGCGCAGAGGATCTCAGAACGCTCCATGCCATAACTACGATCCACGTGCGTCACCACATTCTCCGCGGCAATGGGAGCGAAGAAGCTCGGCCAACCGGTGCCCGAATGAAACTTCGAATCGGAGGAAAACAACGGCAGATCACAACAGACACAATAATAGATCCCCGGCTTCTTCTGATCGGTCAGCAGTCCACAGAAAGCCGGTTCAGTTCCCTTCGCGCGGGCAACTTTATACTGGTCAGCCGTCAATTGCTTCCGCCACTCCGCATCGGTCTTGGTGACTTTTGCCACCATGATCTTCGGCCCCAATTGCCCCTTGTCATCCAACAACCGCACCGGCACCGTAGGCGCTTGAGCGCCTGGAGCAGCCGGTTTCGTCGGGGTGGATTCTCCGGCGGAGGCCGCCAGCGCCACACCCACAACAACGCCGCTCACAATCAGATAAGTCATCATAAATTTCCTTTTCAAGCCAAAGGCGTTCACTGCTTCAACCCCAGTTTCTTGAGCTTCGGCGAAATCACCATCCGGCAATACGGATTCTTGTTCTTATTCAGGTTGTAATAATCCTGGTGATAATTCTCCGCGGAATAAAAATCTCCCGCCTTCGTGATTTCCGTCACAATCGGCTTGGAAAATTCCTTGCTCGCTTCCGCCTTTGACTTTTCGGCAACCTGCTTCTGCGCGTCCGTGTTGTAAAAAATCGCGGAACGATATTGCGTGCCGGTGTCCCCGCCCTGACGGTTGAGCGTTGTCGGGTCATGGGCCTCCCAGAATACCGCGAGAATCTTCTCCAGGCTTGTCTTCTTGGGATCGTAAACGACCCGGGACGCCTCGGCGTGGCCGGTCTCCCCGGAGCAAACATTCTCGTAGGTCGGATTTTTCACCGTGCCGCCCGTGTAACCGGAGGTCACGGAAATTACCCCGGGGATTTGTTGAAAAATGGCTTCGGTGCACCAGAAGCACCCTGCGCCCAGGGTGATGTATTCGGCGCCTTCAGGAACGGTTGGCATGGAGGCAGGCATATGAGCTTTGGAGGCTGGGGTTGATTTGGCGTCCGTGGGTTTGGCATCGTCGGCGGTGCAGCCCGCCGTTAAAAAAGCGAACAACGTTAGAATCGTGGCAATGATTTTCATATTGATCTTCTGAACGTAGGATGCGGCTGCCATCATTCTATTCCATTCAAATATAAGGCCGCTACCACGCGCCGCAAGCGGCAACAAAAGGCCGGCATTCCCTCGAATGCCGGCCTCAAAACGAATCCCGCCGGCTCAGGCCTTAGCTCGCCAAGTCCTTCTTGACCTGATCCTGCAACTGCGCGGCTGACTTCTCATCCAGACCGGTCGCGGTCCAAACAATGTTGTTCTTCTGTTGCGCGTAATAGATCGTGCGGCTCACGCCCTTCACTTTATACGCCTTGTCCCAATCCTTTTCCACCGCCACGACCACCGGGAAGCTGATGCCGTTCTTGGCTGCTTCCGCCTTGATGGCGTCTGCGTCCTTGGAATCAATCACCTGCGCAAACACCCCGAGCTTGGGGTTGGCCGCTTGCAGGGTTTGGAGCTTCTGGAGATCAGCCCAGAAAGCCGCGTCGTTCAGCTTGCCAAACGCGACGACCTTGGCCGGCTTCGCGCCGTAAGCGCACACCTGGCAATATTCCTTGCCCGTGGACACGTTATGAATGGTGTAGGGGGTGAGGTTGTCACCCGGCTTGAGGGCGGCTTGGCTCAGCCCGGCGAGGGAAACAGTAAGCAACAGCAATGCGATTTTTTTCATAATCTATTTGTAAGTTGAGTTATGTTGAACAGGCATACACTAGCGCAGACCAAAATTTGTGCAACCGCCTTTCCGCAGTCGGAAAATACCCTCAGAATCGCCGCTGCCCGCCCAATTCACGGCGGAAACCCGATCGCCAGCTTCACCGCCGCGTATTCCGGATGCACCTGCCCGTCCTGCTTGCGAATGACCAAAGCCGGTTCCACCCACGTTTGCTCGCGAAAGCCGGGCGGCAGATGGTCCGAACGCACCATCCCAAACAAGCAGAGCAGGGGTTCATTGCCTTCCCTCAAAATCACTGGTCGTCGGCGGACAATCGCTAAACCGGCTTTCCGCGCCGCCAGCTCCACCCGCTCCAGTTGCTCGTGTGGAAACACGCACGCGAAAAATCCGCCCAGCGCCAGATGCTTCACCGCCATGGCGCAATAATCCCCAATGTCCCCGCGCACCTCAAAGCGGCAGGCAATCTTCTGCGGATGGTCCCCCTCCACCCCGCTGCCCAGCGGAAAATAAGGCGGACTGCCCAGCACCAGATCAAACTGCTCCTGCTCCCCCAGCATCGCCGCGTCGCGAAAGTCTCCTTGTCGAATCTCATACCGCGCTTCCAAGCCATTGTAACGCGCCGATTTTTTGGCCAGCGTGACGCTCTCCTCCTGTGCTTCGATCGTTACAAAGCGCGCGCCGGGCAATCGCCATGCCGCGATCATGCCCACCGAGCCGATGCCGCTGCCGAGATCCAGCACCGTCCGCGCCGACGGGCACCACGAAGTGCCATACCAGGCGGTCAGCACGTCATCGGTCGAAAACCGATGCCCCTTGCGCAATTGATACAGGCGAAAATGTCCGCTGATGGCATCGAGTGTCTCACCTTCCGCGATCTCCACGGAACCCGCTGACGCCCCTGGTGCGAGCGGTCCCGGCTTGGCCCAGCCTTTAAAAAACGCTGCGGAGTAATCAGTCATTTCCCAGCCTCTCCCGGCCAAAGCTCGCGGTGCAGTTGCGAAACGCGGCGGATAAACTATGATTACTCTCGTCCGGAAATCGAAACGCTATTATCTTGGGTTGTCTGGATGATGAATTCATTGAATCTTATTTGGGAACGTTAACAGAAAAAGTGCATCATGGATAAACAGAAATTTCCACCGTTTAGTCTGACCCGTTTGTTGAACACTGTTTTCGAACCCAAGCCCGGGCAGCGTGTCGCCATTCTCATCGACCTGCTTGACCCCAGGCAGATCAAGGACTTCGCCTTTTTGAAGGACGAAAAACTCACCATCCAAC
>JAQGOT010000139.1 GCA_028293465.1 Pedosphaera sp.
CGTCCACCCAGCAATAGGTTATCAATAGAAACTCTTCCATAGTCATAACACGATCCTCCTGAACTCAGGATAAACCCCGTTCGGGAGGGTCTCCATCTGGCCACCGGAAAGTTGCACATGGCGCTGGATTAGGCTTGATTCCATGGTGCCCGTCTCGAAAGACCCGTGGGCAAGCACCCGAGTGCCAGCCCCTTGGTTACTTTGTTGCTTGGTTGTTCAACCCCCACCCGCCACCAGCTTGAATTAGGTTGGATTTGCCTGGATTAACCTGGTTTCGGCCGGATTTCATCCCGCCCCCTTCCCGTCCATGCCGTCCATCCAGTCCACGTCTCTCACCCGTGAGGTTGGATTAACTTGGATTCGCCTATGTTGGCCGTGCGCAAACCCGTGTGCCGCACCCGAGCCCCTCTCATTAACCCCATCGCTTTAGCGCGGGGGCGCAAGCCTCAACCTGCCGCCAACTGTTTTAACAGTTTTCCGCGCGGCACCGGGACGCGGCCATAAGGCGCCAGCCAACCCTTGGGATTTCCTTGGAACTTGGTAATTCAGGTCCCAAATTCGTCATTCGACATTTCGGGAGGCCCCCCCTCTCTCTCTCTAGGGGGGTATTTAACCGTTACACCGTTACAATCCTTGAAAACATTGATCCAAAGTGAATTTTAACCGTTACATTGACCGTTACAAACCGTTACACGGATCGTTACAATCGTTACAAATGGCTCGGCCGACGTGGCTGCAGCGTCCGAACGCAGGGCGAATCCGCTGAAAACTGAAAACTTGAAACTGAACACTTCCCCCGGTCATTTTCCAATTCCATACGAACTTCGAAATTCGTCATTTGAAATTCCCACCCTCGTCCCCTTCTCCCATTCCAAACCCCAATCCCGCAGCGCCACCAACAGGGGTTGCAACGCCTTGCCCTTGCCTGTCAAACCGTAAGCCAGCCGCTTCGTCCCGTCCTGCGCGGGAACCTGCTCGATGATCCCCGACCGCTGCAGCCGTTCCAGCCGTTCCGACAGAATGTTCGTCGGAATCCCTTCCGGCGAGGCGATGAAATCTCTGAACCGCGTGTGCCCCAAAATCAGGTCGCGGACCACCAGCAACGTCCAACGGTCCCCCAGGATATCGAGCGCACACGCCACCGGACAAGGCGACCGTCGCGCCGCAGCGGCGACCGCGGGTTTCCGCAAATGGCCAGACTTCTTTCTTATCATGGTAAAACCATGCCACGAAAATCACTTGCAATCCACAAGTAATAATACTTGCATAATGCAAGTAAAATGGATAGGCTGCCTGCATGACCGTGGACGTCGAACCAAACCTTGCCCCGCCCGGCGCGGGCCTGCCCGCCGTGGAGCGGCACATCGGCCGGCTGCTTTTGGCCGTGCAACGCTGGACCGGCACCCGCGACTCCTTCCACGCCCGTTTCCGGCAGGAACGCGAGTTGATTCAACAACTCGTCCGCAGTTGCGATCCCGCCTCAGCCGCGACCCGGGTCTTGATCCCGCGCCCGCGCGGCTTGGAGGACAGCAGTCGTTATTGGTCCGTGCTCATGACCCTCGATCACCTGCGCATCATCAACCATTCCGTCGACAAGATAATCGGTGCGCTGGCCAAAGGAATCGTCCCGCCCGGGGTATCCAGCACCGCCAACGTCAAGCCGTCCACCACAGTAACCGCCGCCGTGATCCCTGAATACGAGGCGGCCTGCGATGCCTTGCTCGCCACCGTGGCCGCCGCTCCCCAATTGAAAACCGCCGTCCGTTATGCCCACCCCTGGTTTGGTCCCCTCGATGCCTGGGGCTGGTACGCGCTGGCCGGCGTTCACATGGGCCTCCATCGCGCCCAAATCGAGCAGATCCTCGAACACCTCCCCGCCGCAAAAAAATAAGACCGCGAAAAGAGACTGCCCTCGGTCAATCCCCCTGCGCTGCCCTGCGCCGCTCAACCATTGGCTCCGCATCCACCCTCCAAATTTCAAGCCACGGTGATGCCGTCACTTGGTGGCGATTATTCGTTAACGGTAGGCTGGGGATCGGGTCGCTTCCGTCGGAAAACCGTCCAGACCCCTCCCAGACCCCGACTCGCGCGCCAGCAAACCTCTATCGTAGGAGGCGAGGTGACGAGACTCTGACCTCCCTGTCAGCACCCACCGTCTCAGCCGTTCACCGAACGCCGCCTCCGTCAATGAAACCGCAACCCCGCCCACCAGCCTCCCCCGGACCGCGAGCCGACCCGCGCCCACGACCCGAAAATTTCTCTCCAGCCAAAACACGCCACCTCCCCCAGCCGAAACACGCCGCACCCGCCGGACGGCACCGCTACGAGGACCAAACTCTCGGCGGCAAGCCACTTCTATCCGGCCTGACGCGACAGGCTCGACACACAGCGATTACCATCATAAACTGAACCCAACAAACGATGATGCCATTCTGCCAAACCGCCCCCGCCGGAAGCGCTAACATCATGCCGCGACGAACCAACACCCGCCAGCCCACACCAATTCCGGTCATGCTCAGTGAAACCCTGTCCGAATTCGGCGTGCCTGCGGTTGACCAATGGTGGGCCGGACTCGACGAACCCGCGCGGGGCGAGGTCATCCAACTTTGGCTCGACGCGAGTTCCGGCCAGCCTGCTGTTCCCTACGTTAGCGCTCGCTTCGTGGACGCCACCGATCCCGAGGAGAGCCCGGAACTCTGGCACGACGACTTCTACGAATACCTCGTCAACCACGAGGTTTATCTCCTCTACCAGTATCGGTTTCACATCTGCACCCAACATCCTGCGGCGAGAGCCGCGGTTGCCTCCGGTTTCATCCCGGCTGATTTCGCCTGTCCGCTGGCACACCAGGATTGTCCCATGCGCCAGTTGCTCCAATTGGCACCCGGAAGAGCCGTCAGACTTCGCCTGGCCTTTAAACCCTGCTTTGATGACACCAGGGACGCCCAGCGCCCCATCTCACCCTCCACATTCTCTCAATTTCAAACCCGAACGCCCGCAATGAACGGGCGTGAAGATATTTCAAGCCCACGGGTAGATTGATACTTGGCCCGCCCACGGGCCGACAGTCGAAAGCCGGTCTTCGCTTCCCTCAACCCCAACGGAGTTGCGGAACAAAGCCCCGGGTTGCCCGATTCAAAGAGGGCGACCCGGGGTAAACGCAACCCTCTCCCACATCACTCTCGCGCCCCGCGCGGCGAGCCCCGGCGAGCATCTCCTCGTGCGGGGCTGGCAATGGCAGTCCGTTGCTTTGCCTTGATTCCAAAACCGGGCGGAGCACAATAACGCCGTAGATGAAGGTGGACGCGGCGAGGCTTTGCACTGATTCCAAAAACGGCGGCACCCAATCCGTGTCGGCCCGTACTGTCATCCAATCTTGGCATATGGCTTGCCCAATCCGGATGTTTTTGGTTTAGTCCTGTAATCGAAATGAAGCCTAAACCTCAACCACCGCTAAAATCAGCCCACTCGCTTTTGCCCGCGTTTTTGGCGTTCGGACTCCTCTTCGTCCAGCCGCGCCATGGTTTTGCGCAGCCGGTTCCATCCGGTGTCGGCCACATCAATAACGGAGGTACCGCTTTCGGCGTTGCGGTGTCAGGCAGCCATTGTTACCTGGCCAACTATGCTGACGGCTTGCGCGTTTACGACGTTTCCGACCCGCTCAATCCTGTCAATGTGGGGCATACCAACAACGGCGCTCTGGCGTACGACGTGGTAGCATCGGGCAGTTACGTTTATCTTGCCAATGGCGCTGATGGCCTGCGCATCTACGACGTTTCCGACCCGAGCAACCCCGCTAATGTTGGTCATGCTAACAGCGGCGGAGCCGCTTACGGCATCGCGGTGGTGAGCAACTACTGCTATCTCGCCAGTTCCGGAGACGGCCTGCGGATCTACGATGTTTCCAATCCGGCCAACCCAATCAGTTTGGGACACATCAACCATAATCCCGGTACGGTGAAGGTGGCTGTATCGGGCCATTACGCCTACGTTACTGCCGGAAGCACCCTGTACATCGACGATGTCTCCGATCCCAGCAATCCTCTTCAAGTAGGTTATACGAATATCAGCGGTGTCATTGGTGTGGCGGTTTCCGGCAACTATGCCTATTTGGGCACAGATCACGGTCTGGAGATTCACGACGTTTCTGACCCTGCTCATCCTTTCGCGGTTCTTCGCAGAATGACAAATTATAATAGGAGTTTCGCGGGCACTCGTGTCTGGGATGTTAAAGTGTTCGGCCAATACGCTTATCTCGCCCATGACTCGGAAGGTTTGCGGATCGATGAGATTTCTGATCCAGCGCACGTGCTCAATGTTGGTTTTGCTGGAAGTGTAGCAATAGCAAATGCCGTGGCGATTTTGGGAGGTTACGCCTACCTGGCCAACGACACGGACGGTTTACGCATCTACTCGCTCGGGATGCCGCAACCGCCGACTCTCGCTATTTCTCGCGACAGCACCGGCGTCCTCTGCGCGTGGCCGAGCAATTCCGCCGCCTTTTATTTGCAGTCTAACAACACGGTTGGCACCACTAATTGGAGCAAAGGGATTTCTCCGCCCGTGATAAGCAACATGCATCAGGTCCATTTTTCGATACAGCCCACCAACGTTTTCTTCCGCCTCAAATTTCCGTCCCCTTGACCGCCGCCCGCAGCTGAGGGCACATCCGGCCGACCGTCGGATTTGGTGCTCCGCCAGACTGATTCTCTGAAGAGCTATGGAGAGGAGATTCCTGCCTTCTGCAAATGCCACTGCAACCCCTCCGCAATCCCATTGCCTTGGAACAGCTCGCTCACAAAACCGTTCTGACTGCGCACCGCCGTCTTGACCGCCTCGATGGCATTGGCCGGCGCGGCGAGATACCGCGCATACTGCGTGAGCAACGTCGGCAAATCATTTAAATGATCCCCGGCGGCGAAGGTCTCGTCCGCCGTGATGTGGATGCGACGGCCAAGTTCAGCGAGCGCCGTCTCTTTGTTTTAACGCACATGCGCGAAACGCGCTTTGCACGGCCGTTTTCCGCGGGTCATGATTTTTGCTCGCGGCGCAGTTTCCTGAGATGCCTGTAGCCGACCAGCTTTCGGTGCTGCTCATCCCAGAGGCGGAACGTGAAGGACTTGAAACTGCCGAACAAGGTGATCGGCTTCACATTTTGAAAAAGCGGATCAGCCTTGTGACATCTCTCCAGATTGTAATTGGGAATGCGCGCGCTCAGATGATGGATGTGGTGGAAGCCAATGTTGCCGGAGAACCACTGGAGAATTTTCGGCAGCCGGTAAAACGAGCTGCCTTCTAGTGCGGCCTTGGTGTAATCCCAATTCTCGCCTCGCTCCCAATAGACGTCTTCGAACTGGTGCTGCACGTAGAACAGCCAGACGCCCGCACCGCCGGCCACCGCCATGATGATCAATTGGATCAATAGATACGTCCTGAGCCCAAAAAGGAAGCTTAGGCCGACGGCCATGCCGAGAATCGCCAGATTCATCCAATAGACCGAACGACGTTCCCGCGGGTTGGCTTTCGGCGACGGAAACCTTTGCCCGATGACGAACAGATAAAGCGGCGCGATGAGAAACAGGATGAACGGGTTGCGGGCCAGCCGATACGCGAAGCGTTTCCAGCGGGAGGCCTCCAGGTATTCCTGCACCGTCAGCGTCCAGACGTCGCCGGTGCCGCGCTTGTCGAGATGACCTGAGCTCGCGTGGTGGATGTTGTGCTCCCACCGCCAGTGGTAATACGGGGTGAGCGTGAGCACGCCCGCGATGAATCCCACGATGTCATTTGCCCGCCGGGATTTGAAATACGAACCATGGCCGCAATCGTGGAAAATGATGAAGATGCGCACCACAAATGCGCCCGCGAGAATGGCCAGCGGCACCACGAGCCACCACGACACCGCCAGGCTGAGATACATGAGATACCAAAGCAGCCCGTAGGGGACCAACGTGTTCACGATCTGCCAGAGGGCTCGCGGAAGCGAGGGTTGCTGGTACTTCGCAACGATTGCTTTCCAAACGGCCACGTCACTCTTGCTTTGGCCTGAATCACTCATGGATGTGCGGGCAGGTTCTTCCCGGTAAAACGATACGCCCGACGTCCAATTCGCGCAAGAAACCAGCCAGGCTTGCTGGCATGGGTCTCAGCGGAGCCGCCAGGTGATGCGCGCCTTGTTCAAGTCGTAAGGCGACATTTCCATTTTCACCCGGTCACCGACGGTAAGTCGAACCCACCGCTTGCGCATCTTGCCGCAAATGGTGGCCAGCACCAGGTGCTTGTTTGCCAGCTCGACACGGAACATCGTGCCCGGGAGCACAACCGTGACGAGGCCTTCTACCTCAATATGTTGTTCTTTTGTTTGATTCATTCCGTCTTTCTGGAAAGTCTGCTTAAAGAAACGCTGTGCCCCGCAGACCATCGAGGGCGCAGCGAAAGAAAAGAAAAGAGCGAGGCTGGTTTGACCCAAACCCCGCTCCTGAAAGGCCGTTCCGATTAATAGCGGCCGCGGGTGCCGCGGTATTCGCGACGACTACCGCCGTGACCGCCCGCGCTGCCACTGCGCTCTTCGCGCGGCTTGGCGGCATTCACCGTCAGGGCGCGACCGTCGATGCTTGTGCCATCCAGCGCGCTGATGGCGGCCTGCGCCTCTTCGGGCGCGCTCATGGTGACGAAGCCGAAGCCACGTGGACGGCCGCTGACGCGATCCGTCATCAGATTGGCTTCGAGCACCGTGCCGTGGGCGGCAAACGTGTCTTGAAGATCATTTTCGGTGGTGTTGAAGGAAAGATTTCCAACGAACAATTTATTATTACTCATGTTTGTGATGTTCTGTAGACCAACCCCTTGCTCCAAACTGTTCCCGACTGTCGGGTTTCGAATCATCACCGAACTGAGTTCACTTGAGGATTTACCAGACCTTGAAACGGACAAGCTAGCTAACGAACGACCACAAAGTCGCTCGGGTTTGGGGAAATAGCAAATAATTCCGCGATATTGTTTCGGCTCGGATTGCAGCCTGTCATCCTGCTCCCTCCCGCCCATGCCCCGTCCCGGGTGCAACGATGCAGGACAGTCGAGCCGTGGGATTGCATCCTCTCATCTTCCTGCATGCCGGAGGACTTCCCGCAGCTAAAATCACCCGCAGTCCCCCTAAGAAAACACAAGTCCCGTTGCCTTTTAGGCTAAGGCACCGCGCAAAAATAACTTGAGCAATTATGGCGCAGGAATTTTGGCGGCTGGCCAGGCGCTCGTGAGGCGCATATCCGCAGTGATCTGCAACGAACGAGCAACGCCGCCAGCCGCCAAAAGGACCAGCCAGGATGCTCAGGTTATTTTTGCGCGGTGCCTAAGGTAACCCCCGCCTTCTGCAAATGCCACTGCAACCCCTCCGCGATGCCGTTGCCTTGGAAAAGCTCGCTCACAAAACCGTTCTGACTCCGCACCGCCGTCTTCACCGCCTCGATGGCATTGGCCGGCGCGGCGAGGTACCGCGCATATTGCGTCAGCAACATCGGCAAATCATTTAAATGATCCCCGGCGGCGAAAGTCTCGTCCGCCGTGATGTTGATCCGACGACAAAGTTCAGCCAGCGCCGTCCCTTTGTTGTAGCGCACATGCGCGAAACGCGCGTAAACGTCGTTGCGCACCACCTGGAGTCCGGGGACTTCCTTGCAATAATCCTCCATGTAAGCGTGGATCGCGTCGG
>JAQGOT010000141.1 GCA_028293465.1 Pedosphaera sp.
GGCGTGTGCCCGAGGATTGTGTTGTTTTCATCTGCCACCAATCAGTTCCTAATCGGTGGCACTTTTCCAACTGAATCGTTCCGGCTTAGGCAACATGACTCCGATCCGGAATTGGTGGCACCTGCCCTGGCCCTGAACTTGGGCGATACGAATTTCAACACTCGCCACCAAACCCAGCGAGCTTTGGCAGCCTACGGTATCAAGGACACCAACACTCCAGCGCTTCTGGAGTATTTGAACGATTCCACACTCCACGTCCGCATGGCCGCCACCAACGCGCTCAAGACCCTCGACCCCGTCGCCGGCGCCAAAGCTGGCATCAAATGACTTCAGGCTCAGCTCGGCGAACAATATTTGTATCGCCTTCCGGGCTGGAATGGTGAAGGGTGATTGGTACAGCCAACGGGTAGCCAGGGCAGCGGCGTTTGCTTGTTACCGCCCTCAACCATGCGCACACTCAAATCTATCGGTCGGGCGATCCTTGGCCTCATCCAAGGGGTCTGGTTTTTCCGCCGAAATCTCTCTCTCGCTCGCGCGCAGAAACGGCATCAAAATATCTTGAATTTGCTCGAAGCTGAACGACTCGACCGAATCCGAAATCCGTCGAAGTATCTCGGAAAATAGAGAGGCTTCCGTTGCTTGAGGGAAGTTGCGGCACCGCTTGTTGTGCCGAGGTGAATTTCACTTCACCAGCCTGAAAAAACCGTTCTGGCTGGAGAATGGAATCGTCAGGCTGTTCCGGTTGTTGATCACCTGCACCGCGTTGGTCAGCGTTACCCAGGTCACTGGCGCAGCCAGGTTGGTGGCGGTTTGAACCTGGAAACCATCGAAGAACACTGGCCACGAGGTGACCACATTTGTTCCCGAGGGTTTGATGTCCAGCGTCGGCCCAGCCGGTACGGCGAGGCCGATGGGGCCGGCCAGCCTGAAGAACTGTTGTTCCAGTGCGAGGGGGAGAACCACGATGTTGTTGCTGGCCAGCACCAGCGGCGTGTTGGTAACCGTAATCCAATCCATCGGCGCCGTGAGGTTGGTCGCGCTCTGAACCACAAAGCCAGCAAAGGCGGATGGCCACGAGATCACGAGGGTGTTGCTCGCGCTCAACGTCGCAGATAAGGACGGCGATAGCAGCGTTGCGGCGGTCGTAGTGATCGAGCCGGAAAATATCGGCACGGTGCCGAAGCTGGCGGTGATGGCATTATCCTCCCCCAGGTACACATGCAGGGCCGTGTCCATGTCGGTCTTTCCAGTCAGGATGGCTGTCACCTGCCCGGAGGCCGTATCATAATCACTGCTGACCAGCCGCGAGGTGCGCGTGGCACGCAGATACTGGCAGCCGTAGTCCAGCGTGACAAAGATGGGATGATACGGCGCCAAGGTGTTGGTAATGCCAATCAGGATCGCACGCCAATTGGCGGGCAGGATGGCGGGAATGTCATGCCGATCCACGATGGGGTGGATGTAAAATTCATGCGTGTAAAGCGTCGCCAGCGCGCCACTGTCAAACGCCCGCTTCACCTGCCGAGTGCCGCGCCCGATGCTCGCCGCCACATCGTTGCCCGGGCACCATTCCGCGCAGGCGGCGTCATCCCGGATCTCGGTGACACAATTAAAGAACAATCCATCCAGTTCCGGGTGTCCCGGCACCTTGAGAAAATCGGCATAGAACAACGGGAGCGCCGAGCCTCCGCTTTGCCGGGGCTCATAAAGCCGGTAGGGACCCAGCACTTCCCACGGGGATTCCCGCACGGTGCCGGGATCATTCTTGACCGTCGTAAACTCCACGCCCCAATCCTTCAAGCCCGTAAAGGCATTGGGCCCAATCTCCGAGTAATGCGGGATTACGACCTTGGAAATGGGAATGCCATGACTGACGTGCCATTGCTTCCCCGCCACGCAATTGTTGGACATCACGTTGTCCGGCCAGTTCGCCGATCCCGCGTAATTCCAGAGGAACCATTGGCCGCCGGAGCAACCGAAGGAATGGATGGAAGTCGTGACCTGTCCATTGGTGGCCAAGGTTTGCAAATCCACGATGTCCGCATTGGACATGCAGGTATAAAAAGTTCCAATCCAAGGCTTGAACTTCATCTCGTTGGCCACGTGCGCCCAGTCCAGCGGGCCGGCAACATCGTCCACCCGCATGGTGATGAAGTTGGGCAGTCCGCGCATCACAAACGGTTTGCGCGCCACCCAGACGATGCTCCGCCAGACCAGGTCATCAAGGCCTGCGATTGGTCCCTTGACCGAGATGGCCATCCAATCGTAACTGCCCCACTGCACCGCGCGGCCCTGCCCGTATTTTCTGACCGCCATCAACGGCTTGCCCCCGGTCAGCGCAATCGCATCCGCGTCCAGCGGCAGGATCAATCCCGCCACGGTCATGTTGTTCCTCAGGGCGATTGATTCACCCGCCACATGCAATGCGGTGATGTAATGCATCTGTGACGACGGTTGCGTCGCCGGCAGCGCCACGCTTTTGGCGGTGCCGGCGGTCCCGTAATCGAAGGCGAACACGTCCTGCACAAACTGGTAGCGGGGTGCGCCACCCGTCGCGGTCAATGCGCTGTCAAAATTCACCAACCCGGTACCGTTGGAGACGGCCTGGGAGATATTGCTCTGCGCGGTGCTGGTGAGGAAAGCGTGATCCGTATCCAGTTGACTGTGGCCCACAATGATCACCGCGTAATGACCCACGTCGGTTCCGACGGAATTCGTGCTGACATCGAGCACCGTGTAGGGTACCCCAAAGTTGTCGAGGTAGGGTTTGAGGTAATGCTGGAAGTCCGGGAAATTGGGGCTGCTGGAATTCACCAGCACCACCGCGTCAGCGCCGAGTGAAGCCGCCTGAAGCGGGCTGGCAATGAGCGGCAAAAAACCAGCAACCATCGCTGCGACAAAAAGCCTGGTGCTCCGATGAAATTGAAAACGCATGATGATAAAAACCTCCGTTGCTACCCTTCAATGATCACCTTGATAATCGTTCACTTTCGAGCCGTGGAAATGATGGTGCCTGTGAACCGCTATATATATAGAGAGGTCCCCTGAGCTTGTCCAAGACAAAGCAAGAAAAAGTCATTGCATGGCGTTTTCTCCGAGCGGGGAGCCGACTCTCGGCGGGAGCGAACCGCCGGCGGAAGACGGTGATGCGGTTTCCTCCCGGAATTTTACGGAATGATGACAGTCGTTGTTCCTCCCCAAAACTTTGGCTCGCCTCGGCGTCAGGCCGGGGTTAATTAATCTGTGGGGATGCGGCCCTTCTCCCGCCTAAAGCTTTTTGCGGAACTTCAGTGAGTTGTTTTCGGCTGTCTCCAGTTCCTTCCGGAATTTGCGGGTATGGATGGTAGCCTTGCAGTGGGGACAACTCACGATGTCTTTCTTGAACCAACCGAGCGGTTTGTTGACCTCTTTCTTGCAGGTCGGGCAGGGAATCACAAACGGCTCATTACTAAAAAAGTTGTCCATGGCCATAGCGTCGCAGGTCGAGGCGGGTTGCGCAACCCTGCACTCTCTCGTCCATTCGCCCGGGATGCAGACCAGGTTTTGGGACAAACCGCTGGCTCGAACTTGTGGGTCAGGCATCTTGCCCCGCTTTCGGCTCGACAGCCCAGCCGCGTGCGGCGAAGGTGCCGAACGCTCGCACCATGCCAAACAACCGGACTTTACGCCTGGCACAAGGGAGTGACATCCCGGCGCTGGAAGAACTCATTCCGGTGTCCGTCCGTTCCTTGCAGGCTCCTTATTATTCTGCGGCGCAGATGGAGGCGGCCTTGGGACCGGTCTTCGGCGTGGATCGACAACTCATCCGCGACGGCACTTATTTCGTCGTTGAACAAGCCGGACAGGTGGTGGGTTGCGGCGGGTGGAGCAAACGCCAATCGCTGTTCGGCGGCGACCACGGGCGCGCCGCAAACGAAGACGACCTGCTTGATCCCCGGCGCGATGCGGCTCGCATCCGGGCTTTCTTCGTTCATCCGGCTTGGGCGCGGCGCGGCATCGGGCGCACGATTCTGGTTGCCTGCGAGACGGCGATAATGGCGGCCGGCTTCCGCAACGTTGAACTGGTGGCCACTTTGGCCGGCGAGCCACTCTACGCCTCCTTTGCTTACACGGTCGTGGAGCGGTACCAAAATCCGCTGCCCGACGGATTCACTTTGCCCGCGGTGCGCATGACTAAACATCTAACACCGGGTGGTTGAGCCCGGAGCGTGCGGCGCATGTCTCGCCGGGTTCACGACCAGGCACAGAGATGGGCAAAGTCTCGATCTTATTTGTTCGCTGAATCGGTCGAGCACTCGATCGGTTGCTTGCGGTTGTCCTCCACCAGAAGGGTGGCGTTATTCTTCATGGTGCCTTCAACTCGTTGGGTAGTGTGAAGTAAAAAGTGGCGCCGCGGCCGACCTCGCCCTCGGCCCACACCCGGCCACCGTGCCGGTGAATGACCCGCTGGACGGTGGCGAGGCCAACGCCCGTGCCGGGGAACTCGGCGGTGCTGTGGAGCCGCTGAAACGCGCCAAAAAGTTTGTTGGCGTAAGCCATGTCAAACCCGGCGCCGTTATCGCGTACGAAATAAGCCGGAGCGCCTTCGCGTGTGGTCCTGCGGAATTCGATCCTGGCGTCGCGTTTTTGGCTGGTGAATTTCCAGGCATTGCCGAGCAGGTTCTCCAGCACGATCCGCATCAGACGCGCGTCGGCCTGCGTGATCAGGTCCGGTTCAATGAGAACCTCCACGCATCGTTCCGGATTCGCCTTCCTGAGTTGGTCCGCCACGCTGCGGGCCAGCGCGCTCAAGTCCACGGGCGCGCAGCGCACTTCGCTGCGCGTGATGCGCGATAGCTGCAACAGATCATCAATCAGTTCACCCATCCGCTGGCTGGCCGCAACGACGGCCTGCAAGCTGTCCTTGCCCTCGGCCCCGAGCTTGTCGGCGCAGTCCTCCAGCAGGAAGCCGCTGAAACCGCTGATAATGCGCAACGGAGCGCGCAAATCGTGTGAAACGGAGTAACTGAACGATTCCAGTTCCTTGTTGGCTTCCTCAAGGGCCTGCGCGCGGGCCTTGAGCTCCTCGTTCAG
>JAQGOT010000200.1 GCA_028293465.1 Pedosphaera sp.
GCCGATTTTTTCCAAGTGCAGGCGGGCGACTTCTTCGTCCAGCTTCTTGGGCAGACGATAGACGGAAGCTTCATAGAAGTCCTTGTTCGCCCAGAGGTCGAGTTGCGCCAGCGTCTGGTTGGAGAAGGAATTCGACATGACGAAGCTCGGATGACCGTGAGCGCAGCCAAGGTTCACCAATCGGCCTTCGGCCAGCATGAAGATCATGTGACCGTCGGGGAAGGTGTACTGGTCCACCTGCGGTTTGATGTTGAGCTTGGACACGCCTTTGGCGGTGTTTAAACGCTCGACTTGAATCTCGTTGTCGAAGTGCCCGATGTTACAAACGATCGCCTGGTCCTTCATCTTCTGCATGTGCTCCAGCGTGATGATGTCGCAGTTGCCGGTCGTGGTGACGTAAATGTCACCCCTGCCCAGCGTGTCTTCAATGGTGGTGACTTCGAAGCCTTCCATCGCCGCCTGGAGGGCGTTGATCGGGTCGATCTCGGTGACGATCACCCGGGCGCCGAACCCGCGCAACGAGTGCGAGGAACCCTTGCCGACATCGCCGTAGCCGCAAACGACCGCGACCTTGCCGGCGACCATCACGTCCGTCGCGCGCTTGATGCCGTCCGCCAGCGATTCGCGGCAGCCGTAGAGGTTGTCGAACTTGGACTTGGTGACCGAGTCGTTGACGTTGATGGCCGGGACGAGCAGCTTTCCCGCTTCCTTCATCTGATACAGTCGATGCACGCCGGTGGTAGTCTCCTCGCTGACGCCTTTCCAATCCTTCACGATGTTGCGCCAGAAGCTTGGGTTTTCCTTATAAACCTTCTTCAGCAAATTCTTGATGACCTGCTCTTCGTGGCTGCCGGAAGCGGAGTTCACCCATTTGTCGCCGTTTTCAAGTTCATAACCTTTGTGGATGAGCAGGGTGACATCGCCACCGTCGTCCACGACGAGTTCGGGTCCCTTGCCGCCGGGATGGGCGACGGCCTCCAATGTGCAATCCCAATATTCTTCGAGCGTCTCGCCCTTCCAGGCGAACACCGGCACGCCCGCCTTGGCGATGGCCGCGGCGGCATTGTCCTGGGTGGAGAAGATGTTGCAACTCGCCCAACGCACCGAGGCGCCGAGATCAACCAACGTCTCGATGAGCACCGCCGTCTGGATGGTCATGTGGAGCGAGCCGGTGATGCGGACGCCCTTGAGCGGCTTCGTCACGGCGTATTTCTCGCGAATCGACATCAAGCCCGGCATTTCGTGCTCGGCGATGTTGATTTCCTTGCGGCCGGACTCGGCGAGGGAGATGTCTTTTACTTTATAATCGTGCTTGGCACCGTTGCCGTTCTTGGCAACGAGGCGGTTCTTCGGGGTCTTCAGCAGTTTAACAGTAGCCATATATTCTTAAGAAGTTTTCAGTTTCAAGTGTTCAGTGGGGGAGGGGAGCGCACTTATTTGACCGCGCGCTTCAGCGCCGCCGCCTTATCCGTCTTTTCCCAGGTGATGCTGTTCAGATCGTCCACCTTGCCGAAGTGACCGTAATTGGTGGTCTTGGAGTAAATCGGGCGGAGCAAATTCAATTGCTTGATGATGGCGGCCGGTTTGAAACTGAAAACTTCCCGCACGGCTTTTTCGATTGCTTCATCGCTGACCACGCCGGTGCCGAACGTGTTGACACTAACGGAGACCGGGTCCGGATAACCGATGGCATAGGCGAACTGAATTTCCGCGGTGGTGGCCAGACCGGCGGCGACAATGTTCTTCGCCACATAACGGCCCATGTAAGCCGCGCTGCGATCCACCTTCGAGGGATCCTTCCCGCTGAATGCGCCGCCGCCGTGACGGCCCATGCCACCATAGCTGTCCACGATGATCTTGCGTCCGGTCAGGCCGGTGTCGCCCTGCGGTCCGCCCACCACGAAACGGCCGGTGGGGTTGATCAGGAATTGCGTTTTCTTGTCCAGCAGGTGCGCCGGCAAAACCTTCTTGATGATCTCCTTGGTGATGAAATCCTTGATCTCCTTGTGCTTCACGTCGTAGGCGTGCTGCGTGGAAACCACCACATTCGTGATGCGCACCGGTTGGTCGTTCTCGTACTGAACCGAAACCTGGCTCTTGGCATCCGGACGCAGCCACGCCACCTGGCCCGACTTGCGGACGCGGGTCAACTCGCGGCCGAGTTGGTGAGCGTACATGATCGGCGCTGGCATCAACTCCGGCGTCTCGGTGCAGGCAAAACCGAACATCAAACCCTGATCTCCGGCGCCCTGTTCGGCGGTGTCCTTCCCCTCGGCGGCCTTGGCATCGACCCCTTGGGCGATGTCCGCGCTCTGCGAGGTGATGGCATTCATGATCAGCACCTTGTCGGCGTGGAACACATCATCATCGTTGGTATAGCCGATTTCGCGAATGGCCGCGCGCGCAATCGCGTTAAAATCAAGCTTGGCCTTCGTCGTGATTTCCCCGCCGACGACCAACAGATTGCATTTCGCGTAAGTCTCGCAGGCCACGCGGCTGCGCGGATCCTGCGCCAGGCAGGCATCCAGAACCGCATCCGAAATGGTATCGCACACCTTGTCCGGATGGCATTCGCCCACGGACTCCGACGAGAAGATGAAGTTTTTGCTCATATTATTTAGTATCGACCAACTGGATTTAAAGTGTCATATTGACGTATCAAGATAAGATGATATATCGTCACGCTAGTTCGTCAACTGATATTTGGCAAAATTTGAACTTGTTCACCCTAAAATGGCCTCCACTCTAAAATCACTGCGGGCGTTGTCGGACCCCACCCGGTTGCGGATCATCGCCCTGCTGGAGCGCGAGGAACTCTCCGTGAACGAGCTGCAGGAAATCACCCGCATGGGGCAATCCCGCATCTCGACGCACCTGGGGTTGTTGCAGGAGGCGAACCTGGTTCAATCCCGCCGTGAAGGGAAACGCACCTTCTACAAATTGCAACCCGCCGCGGATGAATTGTCCCTGGAGTTCATCCAACTCGCCAATCGCGGCGCGAAGGAATTGCCGGAGAACAGCAGCGATCAAATCAACTTGCGACGCATCCTCGCCCGGCGGAATGAGCAAGCGCAGGTCTATTTCAACCAGGTCGCCGGCCGCTTCGACCGCAGCTACGGCCCCGGCCGGTCATGGCAGGCATTCGGACATTTGCTGTTGCGCATCATGCCACCGCTGGTGATCGCCGACCTGGGTTCCGGTGAAGGCCTCTTGAGCGAACTGCTCGCCCGCAAGGCGAAGAAGGTGATTGCCGTCGATAACTCCGAGAAGATGGTGACCTTCGGCGCGAACAAGGCGAAGAAGAACGGCCTCAAGAATCTCGAATTCCGCCTTGGTGACCTGGAGAATCCGCCCATCGACCCGCAATCCGTGGACCTCGTGATCCTGAGCCAGGCACTGCACCACGCCGCCGAGCCGCTGCGCGCCATCCAATCCGCGCACCGCATCCTGCGCCCCGGCGGCCACCTCTGGCTCCTGGACCTGTTGAAACACAATTTCGAAAAAGCCCACGAGCTCTACGGCGATCGCTGGCTCGGCTTTGCCGAGAGCGATCTGCATCACTGGCTCGAAGGCGCGGGTTTCAAGAAAATCGAAATCAGCGTCGTCGCCCGCGAAGAGCAGCCGCCCCACTTCCAAACCATCCTCGCCGGCGGCGAGAAGTAACCACACGGTTCACTCCGCGCCCATTGTGGGGCAGGCTTCCAGCCCCGCCGCGCGGGATTTGGCGGCATCTTGCCGCCCGTTCACATCCCAGCGTCTTCTTCCCCGGAGCGCGGGTCCATGACCCGCAGCAACCCCGTCCAACCCACCATCCAAGGGCAATCCCGCAGTCGTTGGACATTGGTGCTTGGACATTCGTTGGGACTTGGGCTTTTGGAATTGGTCCTTTCACCCGGTGGCCGTGTGCTAACACCTTGACGGGCGGACGGCCTGCTCTATAGTGCGGCAACCTTGCAGGAACGAAGCCTGATGGAGGTCCTGCACCCTGAATTCGAAACCCAAATAGGATGTTCGCGCGAAAGCCCTAAAATGAAAAAGTCAATCATGGTCGTGGTGTGCGTTTGCCTGGGCTTGTTGTCCTCGTTCCTCTCTGCTTCGTTTGTTCTGGCCAGCAGCCAGGGGGCGCTCCTTTCCAAGCCTCCTAAACATGGCACGGCGTTTATCATCAGCTTTGAAAGCAAGGACCTCCCGGGTGAGACGAATGCCCTTGCCAAGCTTGAGGCGGCGGTGACAGAACGCTTTTCGAAACTAGGGGCGCAATTTTATTGGGAGCCAATATCCCCAACCCGCGTTCGCGTTATTACGCCAGTCCAAGATCCGCGGGACGCTGAACTTTTCAGACAGTCCATTTCACGCGGAACCACCATGGAGT
>JAQGOT010000185.1 GCA_028293465.1 Pedosphaera sp.
CGGGGTTGAGCGCGGCGCTCGGCTCCATTATATCTCGCAGCACGGACACATAATCCCGGTAGATCAGATTCGACAAATCCGGTCCAATCTTCCCGCCCTCGCCGCCGACCTGGTGACATTTGAAACAAGCGGCCTGCTCGCCAAAAAACACTTGTTTCCCGCGTTGCCAATCGCCGCCGGCAATCTCAGGTATTCGTCGCGGTTCGCTGGTGGCGGTTTCAGCATGCGGCGTGGCCCACGGCAACAGGATGCGCCGCAACGGCAGCGCGCGCGTCCGGCTGTCTTCCGCCGTAAACCAGCTCACGTCGAGTTTTGGTTCACCCGTTCCGGTGCCAAGCTTGATTTCGATCGGCAACCACTCGTCTTGCTTCGATTCCGTGGTGATCCGCCATTCCCGTGCATTAATCCGCTTCACCTTCGCCTGGGTTCCCGTTTTTATCTCCAGCGTTCCGGTCGCCTTTAACACAAAAGTAACGGCCTCGGGCGGATACTCGTAATCCAGCTTCGCGCCGGGCTGCGTTTTCGGGTGGAGCATCAAAGCCGGATCCAATTGGGCTTGAAGCGTGAGCGTGCCGCGATGGGTCGCCAGTTCGAATAGCCGCGTATGCTCCGTGCTGGCCGCTGTAAGGCCGCGCGCCGCCACCAAATCCAGGTGCGGCAGCCAGCCGGACCATTTGGTTTCTCCGGCGGAATTGCGCCACGTTGCTTCAACGCCCGTTAAATCCGTCAGCAAATCAATTTCAGTCGCAGCCATCGATTGGCCTTGCGGATCGCCCGTTCCGGCAGAGCAGGGGAGGGTCACTGCATAGTTCACGGCCTCCGTGCGCCGCGGCGTCTGTAGCACGAGCGTTCGCGCATCGCCGCTGACCGCCGTGGATAGGACTGCCAACCCGAACCGGGCCACGATGGTTTGATCGTTCACGGCCTGGTAACCGGGCCGGAACGATTCAAAGCGGTCCCCGGCCCCAACGTATCTCCCCATGGTAACGCTGGATTTCTTCGTCAAATTCTTGAATTGCGCCGCGTCCACCGGGCGGTCGAAGGTGATGCGCGTTTCCGTCGGACTCGCCGCATAGGCGAGCACCGGCTGCGGCGCGGTTTTATCGGTGTATGAAATTTTGAAAAGCTTTCCCTTGCCTGGCGGACCGGTGCCCCAATCGGGCTTTCCGCTGTGGCACGTGACGACCAAATCGCCCTGCGGTGTGGGCACGGCATCAACCGTCAACATGTTGAGGCAGGCAATCAGTTCGGTTTGCGCCACGTAGCCGGCCGCCGTCTTGACGAGTTGGGTGCGCCAAATCTTGCCGCGCGATTCCCCGGATACGATCGCATTGCCCCGCCACCACGCCGGCCCGAAGGTCGCGCCGCCGTTCATTGCCGGCTCATTAAAGTGCAGTCCACACGTGGATTGATGCTGTGGCGCGTAATCGAACACGCTTGGCTCGTCGATCACGGTGGGCAGATACTTCGGATGACGCGGCGGAAAACCATAATGGCGGCCCGGTTGAATGAGCAGCAATTCATCGAACGGATTGCCATTCGGCAGCCAGGATGCCCCTTCCTGGTCGGTGCAGAACAAATCTCCCGCGGCGTTGAAAGCGAGCGACACCGTGAATCGCAGTCCCGTGCAAATCGCTTCCCGCTTCTTCCAATCCGCCGAAACCCTCTGGATCGTCCCGCGGTCGCTCAGGATGTTATACTCGGACTTGCCGGTCTCCTTGTTCACGCGATACGCATGCTGCCAATCATCGCATCCCAGACCGAAGAAAATATTCCCTTCCCGGTCCACCGCGATGCCCACGGAGTCGAGCCCGGAACCGGCTGCCCCGGTCGGTGGAACCCACCCGCTCGCCACCGTTTCCAGCTCGCTCGTGCCGTCGCCCTTGTCGCGCATGCGGATGACCCGCCGCTGCGATGCGATGTAAAGCCCGCCCGGCCCCCAAGCCATGCCGATGCTCGGCGGGATTGCGTTATTTTCGTTCTTGAAGAAACACGTTGCGGTATCTTCGAGCCCGTCGCCGTCCGTGTCCTTCAGTTGGAAAACATCCCCATCGTAGCCCAGCGCGAACAACCGTCCATCCGGCGCATAAACGAGATTATTGATGTTATTCAACGCGAGCGGCAACTCGCGCACGCTGAAACCCGGCACGAGCATCTGCACGGGCGGCGGATTGGTGACCACCACCAACGGTTGCTCCACCGGCCCGGCCGTTTGCGCGCGCGAAGCAACCAAGGGGAAAAAGGCCCATAGACCGGCGAGCAGCAACGTGGTTCGATTCATGGTATGGGCAAAAGCTTAGCGGAAATCGCGCTGCGTTGCCAGTGAAATGCCGCTCGCAGCCTCGCGAAAAGTCGTTGCGGATCGATTATGTTCCGCATGCTGGCGGATGGTGTGATAATTGGAACTGACAAATCCCCATGCCTATCTTCATCATTTGGTGAGGGCATTTGCCACGGCCTCCCTGCCCAGGCGATCCTCTAACTGTTTCAAATACAGGCTGGCGGGTGCCACATGTTGTCCCTGCGATTCCCAATACCCGTCGAGCCGTTTGAAGGCCCCCGGCTCCTTCTTGCCGATAAATCCAATCGCATAGTTTTGCGCGGTGGACGGTTGCTGGCACACCAGTGTCCCTTCACAATTCCAAGCCACGTAATTCGCGCCCGCCCAGCCATGCCCGGTCCCCATAAACTGCCGGTCCTGAAACGCCATTTGTGCTTGGACCGTGTCATACAAGCCTCCGACCGACCAGCGATGGTGTGGTTCACTCGTCGCATAGTCCTCCTCCGACCGGCAGGCCAGGAACACATTCGGCCCGCACACGTGCGACCCGAACGCAAACGCGTGCCGCTCGCCTTTCGCATAACACCGCTGCATCAACACCAACTGCGCTCCGGTATTGTAGTAGGGATACCGCCGTCCGCCGGTGATCACCGATACCGGATCCAGCGCGCTGGAATCCTGCACTGTCACCCACTTCGCGCCGCTGCCTGCGTGTACCACGCCATGATAAAAATGCACCGCGGTCAGGTCCCGCGCCCATGCATTCTTCACGTTCGCAAATGACAGCAATCCCAATGCATGCTTCTCGTCGCTATAATAAGTCTTGTTCCCTTGCTTGGCGGTGATGCTCTTGTCGAACTCCGATTCGCCGCGCAAATTTTCCACCCCCACCTGCTCGATCCGCCCGCCATCCTTATACTTCATGATCCTGCCGCCGCCCCAGTCCTGCTCAATCGCGCACGGGATCGGCGCATCCAGCGCGATTTGGTTCCCCTCGATCCCCGTGATCACCCGGTCAAAATCCAGGTCAAACGGCGACCACTGCTTTGTGCTCGTCGGATCGCTCGGACGCAGGGCGATTTGATCCATCTTGATGTAATGAATCCAGGCCCGGTTCCCCACCCGGCGCACGAGCACGGTGTCTCCCACCTTGAATCCGGCAGCGCTTGTCACGGTGACCTGCCGCGCACCCACTGGCACATGCTTGTCTATGATGGCCTGCTGCGTTCCTGGGCTCTCCACGACCCCCTGCGCGCCTTTCACCTGCACCAGCACCCGTTCTGCCTTCCCCGTACCCACCAAAACTGTCCCGTCCTCGCCTTGTCCTTCGCCGCGCAACACCACCCCGCTGGCGGCAATGGTTAGATTCTTTTCAATGCGATACGTTCCGCGCTTCAACATCACAGCGCCGCGAAATCCTTCCTTGTCCAACGGCATCCGGCTCAATTCATCAATGGCTTTTTGAATACGGGCCGTAGCATCACCATCCCCGGGTTCCGGAGTCACCGTGATTTTGGCCTTGACCGTCGGCAATTTCACCCCGCCGCCTTGATAACCGCAGTTTGAGAAATCCAGGATCGTGTTCCCCTTGGCGTCGCCCACATACACTAACTTCCCATCGGGCCCCGGATGGGCCAGTTTGCTCGCGGCCTGCGCCTGCGCCACACTCCGCGTCCCCGTGATCAGGCTTCCGGCCAGGACGATGGCCTGAAGATCTCTCAGCAATTTTTTGGATGGCATAAATTTTTCCCGGGGCTTCGGGACACCTTAAGCGTTTGAAAACTGTTTCGCGAGCCCAACTTTCAGCCGAGCCGCCGCGCTCCAACCTCCCCGGCCCCTCTTTTCTTGTGCTCCCTTTCGCCTTGATCGCTTGGAAGTACCCTCCGGCCTGTATCCTCACCGGTTCTTGTTCCGATATACCGCCATCCGCGGCACTGCGGCTCCCGCGTACATCCCCAACAAATCCTTCGTCCGCATCAACTTCCACGGCTGCGAGTAATTGTTGCCGTTCTTGGTGAAGATGATGTCGTCCGCCAGGTAAACACCCGAATGGATGGCGTTGTCGTTTTTATCGAGCAAAAGGATGATGTCGCCGTACAAGGTCGGTTTGGCCACCTGGTAGTAGTTGGTGGTGATATACGGCGCGGTATAACTGGGATTGGCAAAGCGGTCGTCCGGCGTCTCGTTGAAGAAATTCATCGTGCTCCAATGACAATCCATGGCGGGATCCCCCGGCTTGGACGGCGACGGAAAAGTATAAAGCCGTTCCCGGACAAACGGCGGCAGCAGATATAGCAGGCTGACCGAGCCGCCGTGTTGAAGCCGTTTCACCGATTCCAACAGCGGTCGGATATTCTTGACCTGCAGGCCCCGATCCCAATACCCGAGCACCTTGTCAACGTCCGTGTCTGGACGGATGCGCAGCCGCGGCAACACTGCGGATTGGCGGGAAAGCGCCTTCACCAACCGCAGGCGTTCCGGCTCCGTCGGTACCCGCCTTAACAATAATTCATAATCACTGAAACATTGATCATTGCCGCGGGCATACAGCAGTTTTCTCAACGTCGAAACAATTTCCGGGTCCAGTTTGCTGTTCCCAAACTTCCCTTCAAACGATTGCCCCGGAAAGAAAAACGGGGCCTGCATATAATGGTTCCCGGAAATTTGGGCCAATTGGCCGTAAAATTTGGCGCGGCTTTCCGGCGATAGCGAAAGTAAAAGTTCATCGTCCGGCTTGATGGTTGTGTTCGAACTCGTCACCGAAACGAATTCCGGCGACAAGGCCCGTTCGATCTGGTTGGAGGCGAGGCCGCAGGATTGCATCAAGCTCCTGGCCTTGTCCGGCGTCATTCCGTCGAATACCCATTTGGGAACCCGGTTCGTATCCATCTCAAACGCGATGTACTCCTCCGGTTGCTCCAGATCCACGTCGAAAGTCTTCAGCTCGCCCCACGGCGGGATCTCCTGTGGCGGGGTATCGTCGTTCGAACCCGGGGTCGACGGGCTGGCCGCTGAAAGCGTGCGTTCGGCTCCGGTGCCGCCTTGGGATCGGTGACTCACGAGGCCGTAAGTCACCAGCGCCGCCGCTGCCACGAGCGCTAGGCTGAAGATGACCAACCCGGTGAGGTTGACTTGAATGATGAAACCGCTACGAGGGTCGGCTTTGGAGGCTCCTTTTCCGGTCATGATCACTGGCTTTCTTATATGGGTACAACACTGTGACTGGTATCATTGCTCCCTCGCCTCGCCGAGGGCAAGCCCGGAAATCTCCAGCGGCAATTCCTTTGCCCCGAGCCTGAAGCTGGACATGGCGAAACTGCATTGCCAAAACGCTGGATATCCCGCAGCCTCGGATGATCGGAATCGGTCAATGAAATCCAGATGCGCGCCAAGATGCGGCGTTTGGCGCTCAAGTAGCTCGGGTGCCAGCAAACTGCAGGCTTATTCCTTATGAAAATCAAAACTGTTCTTGTCACGTTCGCAGGAATCTCTGCGATGATGCTGACACTCCCCGCGGCTGAACTCACCCCTCATCAACAATTGGGGCTTGGTATCTACAAGGAACTGATCGAAACCGATACCACCCATTCCACCGGTGACACCACCAAAGCGGCCGAGTTGCTGGCGGCCCGGTTTCGTGCCGCCGGTTTTCCCGAGGCGGATATCCAGGTCCTCGGCCCCGACCGAACGAACAAAAACCTCGTCGTTCGGTACCGGGGCACAGGTGCGCAGGCCCCGGTGGTGTTGCTCGCTCATCTAGATGTGGTCGAGGCCAAGCGTGAAGATTGGTCGCTCGATCCGTTCAAGCTCACCGAGAAGGACGGGTTCTTTTATGGCCGTGGCACCTCGGACGATAAGGATGGCGCGGCGTCCTGGGTTGCCACTCTGTTGCGCCTGCGTCAGGAGAATTTCAAACCGGATCGGGACCTGATCTTGGCGCTCACCGCCGGCGAAGAAGGCGGCGCGGGTTACGATGGCGCCGAATGGCTTTTGCAAAACCATCGCGATCTCATCAACGGAGTCATCTGCCTCAATGCCGATGCCGGAGGCCCGCAAAAGCGCAAGGGCAAACGCCTGCTGTATGCGGTGCAAGCATCTGAAAAAATTTACCAGAGCTTCCGTCTCGAGGTGAAAGGTCCCGGCGGCCACAGCTCCAAGCCGACCAAGGACAATCCCATTTATCGGCTGTCCGAGGGCCTGTTGCGGATTTCCCATTTTGAGTTTCCGGTGCACCTGAGTGAGATCACCCGCGGCTACTTTGAAAATATGTCGAAGATCGAAACCGGCCAAACCGCCGCCGACATGAAGGCCATTCTGCAAACGCCGATGGATTTGCAAGCCGTCCAGCGGCTTTCCGATTCTCCCTTTGACAACGCCATCCTCCGCACCACCGCCGTGGCGACGATGCTCGAAGGCGGTCATGCTGAAAATGCGCTGCCACAAACGGCGCGCGCCACCGTCAATGCCCGCCTCCTGCCCGACGA
>JAQGOT010000211.1 GCA_028293465.1 Pedosphaera sp.
CCGAGATCCAATTCTGAGCGCCGGGCATGCCCGTGGGGGCTTTGAAACCGGTCCAATAGGGAGTGGTTTGGTACAGGCCATTCACCAGCTTGAACGCTTTCAAGTAGTCCCCCTCAGCGCAGACGTAGGTGAGCGTGCCGGCCGGGCTGTTGAACGTAACCGGCCCGCTGTGAAAGTGGCCGCTGGCGGCCGTGAAGGTTTGCACGCAGGCATCCACACGATTTCCGCCATATCCACCCATGGTATCCGCATTGAGCAGGTAGATTTTTCCATCCTTGCCGCCCGAAACCAGCAGGCGGGTTCCCGGAATGAGTTGCACGCCCGCGCCGCCCAGGTCTTTATCGCCGGTGTTCAAAGTGCGATAAAAGCCGGACTGGAACCAGGTGGCCACGCCCAGGCTGTTGTTCAGCCCGACAAAGCATTGGCCATAGTCGCTGCCGCCTCCCGATCCGACATCGGAATCGCCGTTGCCGGTGCTGAAATAGAGATTATTACCATCGCCCACCAGGCCGCCACCGGACATCCAAACGCCGCCTTTGGCTCCATTCGGCGTCGTCATCCAGGCTGCGAGTTGGTTCAGGGTGCCCGGGTCGTAAGCCATGACCCACCCGTGATAGTTGCCGCAGTCGTTATGGGAAGCCCAAGTGATGAAGAGGCGTCCGCCTTGGAGCAGCAGCCCGGACCGTTGATTCTGGATCTTCGCGTCGAAGGTGAGCAGGCCACCAACGCTGCCACTGCCGGTTCCCGGGTAGGTGGCCGTGATTTCCTTGGGCCCGCCAAACTTCTCCGCCCCGGTGGTAATATCCAAGGCATGCAGCCATTGGTGGTAAGTAGCGTCGGGATTCTTGTTTCTGGCCACCAGGTAGATGGTTTTGGAGGCCACGTCGATCACCGGCGTCCCCATGATGCCCACGTTTAACGCGACGTCCGTGCAGCAGCAATCGACGTCCGTGGCGGGAACCGGAGTCCCGAGATTGCGGGTCCAGTAAGGGACGGTATTGGAAGCCACGGTGGCATCATACGCGTAAACGTTGTTGTTCGCCGTGGCGAGGAAGACCAGATTATGCGTGCCGCCGCCGATGCTGAGCGCCTCAACGATCAGCGGTTGCGGGTACATATCACCAACCGCCGACCGTTCGAAGACCTTGCCGAAAGTGTTTGAATTCACGTTCGCGAGCGTCAGAACCGTTTCTGAAAGCGTGAGGCCGCTGCGATTGTTATCGAGTTTTGCGGTGGGTACGTTGATGGCCTGCGCACCAAACGCAAATAGTGCGAGCAGGGCAACCGAGGGAACTGCTGATTTTAGCATAGGTTGGTCCTTTCCTGGGCTTATGATGACGTTCTGGTTTTTAATACTGAGACGTTAGATCTCCAAGCAGGAGTGCCTCGGATTGCAAAGGAGAATGGAAGAGATAATGGCTTGTTTAAAATTCCTGTCACCCCTCTTTCGGGGGGTGCGCGGGAGGAGCCGAAGGTGTAGTGTGGGAGATCATACCGCGATGGCTTCGTTCCGGAGCGTTTGGCCCAAATTAAAACCTATAGCGCCAGCAATTCATGAAATTGAAAACTCTGCTCCATTTGTTATCCGGCGTAATCTTTTTTTCCGCGGCAGGTGGCATGGCCAGCAGCAAAAGCCAGGCAGCCCGCGCTGAACTGGAACAAAGACAGATCGCATTTGATCCCGACCGGTTTGTCCACGCAGCCGCGGCTGGGGATGACGAATTGATCAAATTGTTTCTCCACGCCGGCATGAACCCGAATGCAACCAACAAGGTCGGCTACACCGCGTTGATGTGGTCAGCCGGCCAGGGGCGGGTGAGTGTCATGCAGACTTTGGTTGCCGGGGGCGCCAGGGTGGATGCCCGAGCCCGTGATGGAACGACCGAACTCATGTCGGCGGCAGGCCAGGGGCAGATCAAAGCGGCTGAACTTTTGCTCGCCAAAGGAGCTGAGGTGAATACACGGAGCGCTGATGGTTCGTCTGCCTTGATCCTGGCGGCCGCAGAAAACCGGCCGGAGATGATCGATTTCCTCCTCGCCAAAGGGGCAGAAGTTGAGGCGCATGACCAGAACGGCTGCACGGCGCTTTTTTACTCCGCTGGCAACGTGAAAGAGGAGGATGCAAATGGTCATACGGTTCCCGCCGTGAAAACGCTGCTTGCGCATGGAGCCAAGGCTGATCCGAAGTCGAATGACGGTTCCACCCCGCTCATGGCCGCCGCCAAAAAGGGTGAGTTGGAAGTGATTCAAATCCTCCTGGCGCACGGTGCCGCCCTCAACGCGCACGACCAGAATGGAAAAACTCCGCTGATGTATGCCGCTGAAGAGAAGGCGGACCCGGGCATCATCAGGTTGCTGGCGGCCAAAGGGGCCGAAATCAACGCGCAAGATGGCGCAGGCGAAACGGCGCTAATGATGGCCTGCAAACGGAAGCGCCCCGGCGCGGCGATTGCACTTCTGACCGCCGGAGCCAAACCCGATGTCCAAACGCAGGCGGGCCAGACCGCACTTATGATCGCCACCGAATACGGCAATGAAGGAATTGTGGATGCCCTGCTCAAGTCAGGGGCCAACCTGAAGCTAAGAACCCGCGAGGGCCAGCTCGCTTCCGATATTGCGCGTGCCCAGCATCAGGATTCCTTGGTGGACCGGTTGCAGCCCAAATGACCGGGCACGCGGCCTGCAACCAGCGGGAGGCGGGTCTTTCTTGGTTTTCAGGGGTTTTCTGTTTCCTCGCAGACCTTGCAAAGCTTGCAAAGTGGCGTAGAAATGCGCTCCCCTTTTGTGCGAGTTTTTGCGCAGAAAGGAAAAGCAAACGAATTGAAGGGTCGATAAGAAGCCGGAGACAATGCGGAATGGCGATTTCGAATGGCGAATTTCAAAATTCGAATGGAGGAGGTGTGTACTGAAATGTCCAAGGACCAATGACCAAGGCCCAACGGAAAACGTCGAGGCAGAGGTCCGAGAGTTTTCGCATGGGATCGGTTGGCGCAAATGAGGAATGGGAAGAATGGGAAGGATGCGAGGTATGGCGGAGCGCCGAGGGGGCAGCTTTGGGCGAATCCAGGTGAATCCAGGTGAATCCAGGTGAATCCAAGTTAATCCAAGTTAATCCAACCCCATGTGCAACTTTTCGTCGTAAGGCCTTGCAAAACAGGACGAGGTATTTTGTCCGGATTCGAGGGTATTTTGCCCGCTTC
>JAQGOT010000280.1 GCA_028293465.1 Pedosphaera sp.
GATCAACCGTGGGATGCGGGTACGGTGCATCCCATCGAGAAGGCCATCCAGAAGAGCAAACTCGGGCTTAACCCGATGGTGGATAAGAAGACAATCCGAATTGTGTTGCCGGAATTGAGCCAGGAACGACGCCTGGAATTTATCAAGGTCGTGAAGAAGATGTCGGAGGATGGGCGCGTGGCGATCCGGCATGTGCGGCGGGATGCGATGGAAAGCCTCAAGAAAGATGAGAAAGAGGGCGGTGTGACGGAAGATCAAGTGGAAGTGGCCGAGAAGGAAGTGCAGAAGTTAACGGACCAGTACATCGCAAAGATCGATGCGCATCTGGCGATCAAAGAGAAGGAAATTCTGACGGTCTGACCGGAGCGGTCAGCGGAGCGCGGGACTGTTGGTGGATTCTTCGAAACGGATGACAGTCTCGCCCACCTTGGCGTAGCCGAGGGTTTCGCGGGCGAGGCGCTCCACAGTCTTGGGATCGCGGTGGATGGCGTCAATGGAGGCGCGCAGGCGACGGGCGGTCTCCTCGTCTTGTTGAATCTGGGTGTCGAGCCGCAAAATTTCCTGGCGCATGTGCTCATTCTGGCGGATCAGGGGGAGGTACCAGACGATGACGAGGCAGAAGCCTGCCAGGAGCAAAAGGAAAATGACTGCACCAGTCAGTTTATTCCAGATGCCGATATCGACTTTCATCGACAGGAGTTAAACCCCGGATTGCACGGAAGGAAAGCATATAATTGATTGTCAGCGAGGGGCGGCAGCGATAAAACTTGCCCGCGCATGATCAAATCGTTGCTGCTTATTTTTGAGCCGGGTGCGAGTTGGAATAAGATTGCTCTGGCGAAAAGAAATCTACTTTTCGTCATGCTGTTTTATTTGGTGCCGATGGTGGCGTTGAGCACGGGCGCGGAGGTGTTTGGTTTCCTGCATTGGGGCAGGCGGCAGGAATTTGTCCATGAACCGGTGCGCATCTCGCGCAACATGGCGCTTTACTATGGGGTGGCGCAATTTCTCCTGAGTCTGGTGGTGGTCTTCATAGCCGCCAGCGTGATCAAGGCTGCGGGGCAAACCTTCCATACGCGACATACTTACACGGAGTGCTTCACACTGGTAGCGTACACGTTGAGTCCACTTTTCCTGCTGCGGCTGTTCGATGCGCTGCCGGCCGTGAGTCCGTGGGCCACGTTCAGCGTTGGCATTGTGCTGGCCGTGGCCGTGCTTTATTCGGGGGTTCCGCGGATGCTGCAACCGGACCCGCCGCACGCCTTCGGCCTCTATTTCACGAGCGCGGTGCTGCTGCTGATCATCAGCGGGCTGGCGCGGTTGCTTACCTTGCTGATATTGCAAGGGAGGCTCAATTTGCACTGACCGCCGGAGGAACGCCCCGCCCTTATTTTCGGCTCAAGGCCGCGGAGGCCTTCTTGATGACCCAGTCCGATTTTTCCAAGGCGGTCAAGGCGGTCTGGTAATCGACGCCTCTCAGGTCCTGCACGATGCGCACGGCACGGTCGCGCAACTTGGTATTGGAAGGATTCAAGTCCACCATCAAGTTACTTACCACCTTGCCGATGCGCACCATGGCCAGCGTGGTAAAGATGTTGAGGATGAGCTTGGTGGCGGTGCCGGCCTTGAGGCGGGTTGAACCGGTGAGGATCTCGGGGCCGACATTCGGAGTGATGACAATGCTTGGCCGGGCGTCGCTGGGAATTTTAAGGAAAGGATTAAAGCCCACCAAGACGGTTTTTGCGCCGCGTCGTTTGGCCTCGCCCAAGGCACCCCAAACGAAAGGTGTTCGCCCGCTGGCGGCAATGCCGACCACCACATCGCGACGGGTGACCTGTCGGAACTCTATGGCCTGGGCCCCGGCGACGGGATCATCTTCCGCCCCTTCGACGGAGCGCCAGAGCGCCCCTTGGCCGCCGGCGATGATGCCTTGGACCATTTCCGGATCCGTGCGGAACGTGGGGGGACATTCGCTGGCATCGAGGACGCCCAGGCGTCCGCTGGTGCCAGCGCCCACATAAAACAGGCGACCGCCTCGTTTGAAGGCTTGGGCGATGAAGCGAACGGCCTTCTCGATTTCTTTGCGCTCGGCCAGGATGGCTTTGGGAATGGTGGCGTCTTCCGAAAGCATGAGGCTGATGGCGTCAGCCAGAGGGAGCTTGTCGAAATTCAGCGACCGCGGATGGCGTTGCTCAGTGGGCGACAGGCGCGCGACTTGAGAAAGCGGCAATTCCGGCAGAAGCGACTTCTTGGGCAAGGACGGCTTGCGGGTCCGACGAGGAGATTGCTCCACTGCTGGTTGACCGCTCCAGAGCTTTTGCGCGAGGATGACGGCACCCCAGACGCTTTCCCGTTCGAGAGGCGAAACCACGGCGCCGGGCCAGAGCTTGCGCAACTGGTCGCCGATTTTGCGGGCGAATTGGGCCTGTTTCAGGATGGTGCTGCCGGCCAGAACGAAGTGCACCGGGGTCTTGGGCTTGGCCAATTGGCGGGCGCAGGCCAGACCGTCTTCCACCAGGCTGCTCTCGGCGGCGGCAAGGATATCGGTGGCGATGCGGTCGCCTTTCTTCCAGGCGTGGAACACTTCCACGGCCAGGCTGGCGATGCTGGTTTTGCTGGCGGTTTGAACCCAGGCGATCAGCTCGTTGGGTTCATTGAGTTGCAACCGTTGGAGCAGTTGCTGGCCGAGGCGGGACCAGACGCCTTCATGATCGTAGTAGAACACGGCGGCTTTCAGGGCGCGCAATCCGATTTCATAGCTGCTCCCTTTATCCCCAAGGATGTGGCCCCAACCGCCGATTTTGGCAATTTTGCCGCCCGAGTTGCGGCCATAACAGCAAGAACCGGTACCGCTGAGAATCAACATGCTCGTGTCCAAGACGTGGCCATTTTTTTGCTCGATGGCGGAGAGGGCGGTTTCGAGATCGTTCGTGGCATGACAAGGCACCTGCGGCCAAGCCTTGGCTGCTGCCTTGCGGATTCGTTCCCAATCGCTTTCGTTGCGCGCGCCAGCCATGCCGATGGCCACGGCGTCGGGGTGGGGAAAGGCCGCGGCGATGGAGCGCAGCAGTCGGACGAGCTGGGGGTCGCTGAGCAGGCGGAGGTTGGCGGGGCCGGCTTCGAACCGTTGGAGAAAATGGCGGCGGGCATCGGCGAGCAGGGCGACAGTGTGGGTGCCGCCGCCCTCAATGCCAAGGAACAGCGGGCGAACGGGTTGCTTCGAACTAATTGTCATCGGACTGATTATTTGGGAGGCGGGCGGCTTTTTAAAGGAATAAAATCCATTTTAGTGTACGCACATCATGTAATTGAACTGTCCCGGCCGGCGGCAGCTAAATTGCCTTTGAGTAGCGGCTCCGTTCGGGTTAAGTAAGGAATATGACCGAAACGGAACAAGCCATTTTGCAGGCGCTCACGGAGTTGGACCGGCAGGTGAAGTCCATGCCGCACGCCAACCCAAAGCCGAATTTGCTGCCAATTTTCGCCCGGCTGGATGACCTGACGCGTCAGTTGCCGCCCCAAGCTTCACCGGATTTGCTCCATTACCTGCATAAGAAGAGTTATGAAAAGGCGCGGCTGTTTTTAGAGGGGCGCGATGCGGAGAATGCAGCGGGGAACTGCGGGCATCAGTGAGAGGTGTTGAATCGGCCGGGCTTGGCCATTTTGGCTGCTGGACAAGCCACGGCCCAACGGTCCGGTAAGTGCAATCCCCCGCCACCAGGAACAGAATCCATGCTTGACGATACAATTGCAGCAATCGCGACGCCGCTCGGTGAGGGTGGTCTGGCGGTGATTCGCATCTCCGGGCCGCAGGCCTTGGCGGTGGCGGACCGCTGTTTTGTGCCGCTCGGCAAATTCGCGCTGAAGCCTTCCGACGCGCCGACGCACACCATTCATTATGGCAGGATCATGTGGCAGGGGCGCAAGGTGGACGAAGTGATGGTGGCGGTCATGCGCGCGCCGCGGACGTTGACGCGGGAGGACGTGGTGGAGATCACCTGCCATGGCGGCCTGCTGGCAGCCAAGCTGGTTTTGGATACCGTCCTCCAAAACGGCACGCGCCTGGCTGAGCCGGGAGAGTTCACCCGGCGCGCTTTCCTGAGCGGGCGCATCGATCTAGCCCAGGCCGAGGCAGTGACCGACTTGATCCATGCCCGCACCGAACTGGCGCTCACCGCCGCCAATGAGCAACTCGCCGGCAAACTTTCACAGCGGATCAATCTGCTGCGGGATGAAATGATCAAGACGCTGGCGCATGTCGAGGCGCACATCGATTTTCCGGATGAGGACATCGCGCCCAACACCAAGGAGCAACTGGTGGCGCGGTTGGAGCGCGGGGTGTTGTTCATGGAGGAGTTGCTGCGCACGTCCCATGAAGGGCAGATTTTGCGGCGCGGCATTCGGGCGGCGATCGTGGGGCGGCCGAACGCGGGGAAATCCAGCCTGCTCAATCAATTGCTAGGGCATGATCGGGCGATTGTATCGGCGATTCCCGGGACCACCCGTGACACCATCGAGGAGACGGCGAATGTGCGGGGTCTGCCGGTGGTTTTTGTGGATACGGCCGGGTTGCGGGAGGCGGGGGACGCGATTGAAGTGGAGGGGATTCGGCGGAGTCGCGAGGCCTTGGCCCGGGCGGAGTTTATTTTGCACGTGCTCGACGCGGCCGAGCCCTTGACGGAGGCGGATGAGGTTTATCTGGCGGAATTCACCGGCAAAAAGCGGATTTTGGTGCGCAATAAGATGGACCTGCCCGCGCGGCTCGCCTTGCCGGCCGGGAATGCCGATCCGGTGGTGGAGGTGTGTTGCCTGACGGGGAAGGGGATGGAGTCGTTGAAAGACGCGATCAAGGAACTGGTTTGGGCGGGAGAAATCCGGGCGGAGATGTTGCAGGTGATGATCAACTCGCGCCATCAGGACGCGTTGAACCGGGCGCGGGTCGCCACCGAGAGAACGGTCGGCGCGTTGCGGGCGAATGAGACTTTGGAGTTGGTGGCGATGGATTTACGGATTGCGGTGAATGCGGTGGGGGAGATCGTGGGGAAGACCACCACGGAGGACCTGCTGGATTCCATTTTCAGCCAGTTTTGCATTGGGAAGTGATTGGAATGTCGAATGACGAATTTCGACTGTCGAATGGGGGCGGCGGATGGAGGGGATTTCCGTTGAGGGCGGTTGCGCGCGGAAGTTGACCGGTTTCAGTCTCCGGTCGGGCTGTTCGGGTTGCACCATATTCTGCCGGGCTTTCGCTTTTCCTCCACGAAAAATGCCTTGTAGGTCATGTATTCCGCTCCCCCGCCGTAACAACCGATAATACCGCCTCCCTGGTGGCGTTTGGTGCAATATTCCCAAGGCTCGACCGCGCCATCATTCAATATGTAGGGGGTCGTTTCGGGAGGTTCCCAAGCCAGAATGGCATCCGCCCGGAAAGGGTTTAGTTTGAGTCCCACCCCCTTGTTCCAGGCGTCCGGTCCTTCCCGGACAGTGGGAAATCCCGAAGCGGAGCTGCTGAAATTATAACTGGTCACGGCTTCATAGCGCGGATCGAACCGGGGCTTGAAGTAAGCGGCATTCGTATTTTCCCAGGGACACATCAGCAACTCCAGTGAATGATGGTAAGGCCAGAGTTGCCCCTGTTCAGGATGATTGCCGGAAGGACTCCAAGCATAAGCCCAACAGTTACTGTAGGTGGCTTGAACGGGAGGGGGAAAAGCTCCGCAAAAGGGAAGGTAATTGTCGAAGTCGTTGGCATAAAGATGGGTTGCCCGCATGAGTTGCTGCATGTTGCCCAAACAGCGGATTTGCTGTCCCTTGGCCTTCGTCCTGGCCAGCGTGGGCAACAACACGGCGGCCAAGATTGCGATCAGGGCGGTCGCCGCCAGAAGTTCCATCAACGTGAATCCGCGGAGTTGGCGCCAGTTCGAGGGCGACCCCGGAACCGATTTCGTTTTCATGACCTGCATTGGATTGAGCGTTGCCCTCTGATGCGGCGAATAAAGCAGGGAACGAATGGT
>JAQGOT010000283.1 GCA_028293465.1 Pedosphaera sp.
CCGCGAGAGCTAATTCTGTGTTAGCAGTTATTTTTGGTTCGATGATTAACGAGGCCAACGAACCGTCCTCGGCATGCCGCCTCTGGCGCATTTTTCAGGTCGAAACCAGTACGCCCCCAGAAGTGACTTACTTAATATGCCCCACTGCGACTCCCAGGTCAAGGTGCCGTAATGACCAATGTCAAATGACCAAGCCCCAAGCGTGGACGCCCGGAGGGCGCTGATGATGGAAGAAACTCTTCCCTGTCCCAACTAACCACGGCCCTGCTCAACACTTTGGCCATTCTTTGGATGCTTGGTCCCTTGAAATTGGACATTCTACCCGATGGCCCCTGATTCTTCCTCCCTTCCACCCACTCATCGGCTCACCGACTCACCCACCCTCCCCCTTTCCCCCCCTCCTGGGGGCGCACACCCGCTACACCGCTACAACCCCTATAAACATTGATCCAAACGAGCCTTTTACCCGCTACATTTCCAGCTACACACTCGCAACACCCCCCGCTACAACCGCCGCCAGCGCCTCCGCACCCCACCTACACTCCCCCGCCCAAATTGCCGACAACGGCCACCGGTATGTGGCTCGCCGGTTGCTTATGTTGAGAGCGTCAGCCGGGCAGGACCGCAAATTAGGTCCATTAATCACCAAACTAGGATTGGCAAACGTCGGATAATGGGTTCTTATACTGGGCAAAATGAATCGGGTATTTCATAAGCAACATCGTCGTCAGGCCGGCAACGGCACCGCTTTACGCTTTCTCCAGCCGCAAGGTGAACAGAAAGCAGTTGCAGTTGGGGCTCAATTCGCAAAGGCTATCAAACCATGACTCAAGACTCCGCTCCCTCCGCCGGCAAACCGTCGGCTGACACCGCCGCTTGGAAAGCCATTGTGGCGCAATACCAGGAGCCCTCCACCGGGCGCGCGGTCTGGCAAATGGTCAACACGCTCGGGCCCATTGCCCTCCTGTGGTATCTGATGTACCTCAGCTTGTCCGTCTCCTGGTTCATCACATTGCCGCTGGCGCTGCTGGCCGGGGCCTTTCTTGTCCGCGTCTTCATCATTTTTCACGATTGCGGCCACGGGTCCTTTTTCGCCTCCTCCCGGGCCAACGACACCGTCGGCTTCATCACCGGCATACTCACCTTCACCCCGTATCATCACTGGCGCTGGGAACATTCCATCCACCACGCCAGCTCCGGCCACCTGGACAAGCGCGGTACCGGCGATGTCTGGACCATGACCGTGCAGGAATACCTGGAATCCTCGCGCGGAAAACGCTTCGCCTACCGGCTGGCGCGCAATCCAATCATCCTGTTCCTGATTGCGCCGCTCTACCTCTTTGTCGTCCACCAGCGCATTCCTTCCGGCAAGGCCAAACCCCGTGAAAACCGCTCCGTGCACGCGATGAATCTCGCCATCCTGGCCATGGCCGTCGGGCTGAGTCTGATTTTCGGGTTCAAGGCCTATCTGCTGATCCAGTTGACCATGATCGCCGTCGCCAGCAGCGCCGGCGTCTGGATGTTCTATGTGCAGCACCAATTTGAGGGCGTCTATTGGGAACGCGGCTCGGAATGGGATTACACCGCCGCCGCCCTTGAAGGTAGTTCGTTCTACAAATTGCCGAAGATCCTCCAATGGTTCTCGGGCAATATCGGGTTTCATCACGTCCATCACCTCAGTTCCCGGATACCCAACTACAATCTGGAGCGCTGTCATAATGCCAATCCGATCTTCCGGAACGTGAAGCCCATCACCCTGTTTGCCAGCACGAAGTCGTTCTCGCTCCGCCTCTGGGACGAAGATCTGAAGCAACTCGTCGGCTACAGCCATCTCCGGGGACTCCGCCGGCGGCAGAAACAATCCAGTGCGACCTGAGCACCGGCGGCAAGCCTTCGCTGAGAAGCAGGGTCCAAACCGCCCGTAAAAAAACTCGAACCACCGCGTTGAATCGGAGCGCAGGCGTTTCATCGTTAACGGTAGGGGGAGGCTCCGCCGAGCCCTAACCTTTCCCTCGCGTGAAAATGGGCGCGCCGCGCTTGAGAACGGCGACAACCCGCCACCGCCGCCCAGCCTGAGACGGGTTGCGAAAGACGGATGCCAGCGCCAACGTGGGTCAGGCATCTTGCCTGACGGTTAACGGGGCATCCTGCCCCGTGTTCCTTTCCCGGTCTCTCGTACGTCAGAAGCGTGCACCGACGGCTTTCGCGCACACAGTCAGGGGCTATTTCCCAACTCGGTTGCTTCGGTGATTGATTGACTTAACAATATTAGCAGAGGCAGGAGGGCCACGCGGATCCGTTTGAACACGCCAAACCCGCTGGCCGCAAGAGCGAGGCTGAGGTAGAGACCGAGCGAATCCGGCAATTGACCCGCCAAAATTTCCTCTTTGGAATGCCAAAAAAAATTGAAGCATACGAGCATTCCAACGAGCGCCCAGGAGAAGGCAATCCAACGCACTTCATTCCGAATGCTCAAATTTGGTTTAAACATCCTGCTCCTCACCGTCCATACAGACCCGTTCTCATATACCATCAAAGCCTCAGCTGGACTTTATCCAATCACTGCGCATAGCGCAGCAACTCGGCGAAGTGTTTGAGCAGATCCTTCGGGGATTTTTGGTTGTCGGCTCCTGACCCGGACAGCGAAAAACCCTTCCACAACTC
>JAQGOT010000292.1 GCA_028293465.1 Pedosphaera sp.
TGCACACCCGAGCAATCAGAGCAGGAGGTGGGTTATTACAACCAAGTGCAGAGGCTGGCGAGACGCAGTTTTGCCGACACGTTGGGTCTGGCCACGGCCAGCCTGGGCTGGGAGGCAAACGTGAACCTGCGCCAAAAGAAATTCGAGCGGGCGATCGAGCTTTACTTGCAGCAATTCGCGGCGGGAGACCAGTCGGCAGTGATTTCCCTGCGGGTGGCGGCCCGGGAGGCGATGGCTCAGGAGGCTGAAGAATTGGCGGCATTGGCCAAGAATCCACGCACCCAGCGGGTGATTACGGCCTTTGTCCTCGCTTGCGGCGAAAGGAAATCCAAAACGGTTGCGGAGGATGCCAGCAACCCTGAGCCGGTGAACCCGGTGAAGAGCTGGCTCGACGCAGTTGAGGCGGCAGAGGTTCGGGATGTCGAGTCAGCCGAGAAACTCGCACTGGCGGCGTATCAGAACGGCGAGATGGAACTCGCCCAACGCTGGATCAACCGTGCGCGGAGCGCCCCGGTGGCCCAGTGGTTACAGGCGAAACTGTTGCTCCGCGGCGGCAAGCTCGATCGGGCGGCGGCCTTGCTCGCTCAGGTTGCCCGGCTTTTTCCGGTCGAGCTGAACTCTACGAATGAGCCGAGGCCGGCCAGTTTCCAAGACAATTTGTATATGGACGTGAGCGGTTATTATCCGGAGCAAGGGACGGCAGCCAATCAAGTCCTGGGAGAGCTGGGTGTGTTGCATCTGGCGCGGCGGGAATATGGGGAATCGCTTGATGCCCTGCTCCGCTCGGGCTATTGGCTGGACGCGGCGTACGTGGCCGAGCGGGTGTTGACGGTAGCTGAATTGAAAGCCTACGTTGACCGAGAATGGCAGGCAGCAACAGCCGTGCAAGAAGAAGAGCAGAATCCGTCCGCAGCTGGCGAGGAGGAGCGATATAGTGCAGCGCTGAATCTCCAGGTACATCAGCCGGGGACATCAGATGGTCTGCGCGAGAATATCAGGTATCTGCTTGGTCGGCGGTTGACGCGGGTGTGCCGAGGCAGCGAGGCGCGCGCGTATTTTCCCGCCGAATACCTGGCGAGTTATGATGCCTTGATGCAAGCCCTGAACACGGGACGCAACGAGAGCCTGCCGGCGGAGACCCGGGCCATGGCGCTGTTCGAAGCCGCAAAGATCGCGCGGCATGACGGCATGGAGTTGCTCGGCACGGAAGTCGCGCCGGATTGGCACGTTGCGGACGGCAATTTTGAGTTTGAAATGACCGCTGACATGCGAGCCAACAATATGGAGGCAAGGCTTCTTGTGCTAGCGAAGGAAGAACTGCGGCGGTATGCGACCCATCGAGCGGACCCGGAACAGCGTTTTCATTATCGCTACCAAGCCGCGTTTATCGGCATGGAAGCAGCGCAGATGCTGCCCAACAACTCGGAGGTCACCGCGAAAATCCTATGCACCGCAGGTTCGTGGCTGAAGGGGCGCGATCCTGAAACTGCGGATTTGTTTTACAAGGCGTTGGTACGGCGCTGCCGGAAAACGCCCTTGGGCGCGGAAGCGGACCGCAAACGCTGGTTTCCGGAGCTGGATGAACAAGGCAACTTCATCCCGCCCGTTGTAGCGGAGGATAAGCTGGAGGACCCTCCCGCGCCGGAGATGGAGGTGGTCCAACCGGTGCCGGAGGAGGATCAGGCGACGATGACGGATCAGGGCGCTGAGGTTCCCCAGTGAGAAATCACGGGGAACCGTCAGGGTTACCAGCCGCGTAAGTGCGTTGGAACTATTTCGTCGGGGAGAAATCCGTGGCGGTCATGAACTCGGATTTCACCCCGTCTTTGATGGTCAGGGGACCATTGGCTTCCGAGGCGGTTTTGGCCTTGGTCCATTCAGGGTCGGCGGCGAAAGCTTTGAAAGAGGCTTTTGCCGCCTCCGGGCTCTTGTGCTGCAGGATGTAGATCAAGGTGTCAGTCGAGCCGTCCTTGGTTTCGGTTGGCACCCAATAGCCGAACTGGCCCATGCCGTGCTTGGCAAAGAGTTCCTTGGTGTGGTCGCGGAAGCGCGCAAGCAAGTCATCAAGCTTGCCGGGGGTGGCGTGGTAGGTGCGCAGTTCAAAAACGCACGATTCCTTGGATTGCGACGGTTGCACAAGCGCTGAAAAATCGGTGGCGGCCAGGAAAACCGAGTCCGCTTTTTTCACCAGGTTGCCGTTCGCTTCGGAGGCTTTCCGGGCGGTGTTCCAATCGGGGTCGCTCGAGAATTCCTTCCAGGACTTCTCGCGCGCTTCGCGGCTGGGATAGGCCATGATATAAACGAGCTTGTTCTCAGTATTGGTGAGCGGCACCCAGTAGCCGATGTTCACCATGCCGTGCTTTTCGAAAAGCTTGACCGTGTGGTCGCGGAAGCGCGCGAGGAGATCGTCGAGTTTGCCGGGAGCGGCGTAATAGGTGCGCATTTCAAAACAGCGCGTGTCCTTTTCCGCGGCGAAACCAGTGGAGAACGTCAAGGCAGAGACGATGAGCAGGATTAGTAATTTCATATGCAATCAGTGTTGTCGTCCCCCATGCGACCGCCAAACGTGGAAACTGTCAAAGGAAAAATGTGTTCCGCCCACCCTGAATCAGGTGCGGTCGCCATGAAAGGCCAGCGTTGACGGCCTCTTGGAGTCACCCTCCCCTGCCCTACCGGGTAAGAACCGCAAACCAAGGCCCGAGATTGGCAACCGAGTGCTTGCATCTATATCGGGATGGAAGTATCCAGTTGCCATGCGACGTTTCATACTCGGCCTGACTGTTTTCCTTTTGATCCGCGGCTCGCTTTTTGCGGCTGATGCCACGCCACATTTTCCGCTCGATCCGCTCCAGACTTTGGAGCGGACGAGTTTCCAAACCAGCAAGCCTTACAGCGACAATGGGAATCTCGGTTCCGATGTAGCCATGGCTTATGGTATCGACCCGAGTTTGCCGGAGCGGATCAAGAGTTGGCGTGAACAGGGGTACCGCATGCATGTGATGACTGGTGTCGCGTGGGGAAATTATCAGGATTACATTTATGGCCGGTTCGACGGGATTAATCACGAGGACGAGGAGCAAACCAACCGGGACGGCCGCGCGCACGGGCACGGGGGTGATGTGTTCTATATGTGTCCGGGCACGAATTACGGCAAGTTTCTTTGTGTGGGCATCCAACGAGCGCTGGATGCCGGCGCGGAAGCGATCCACCTGGAGGAACCGGAGTTTTGGGTGGAGGACGGTTATGAAGCCGGCTTTAAACGGGAGTGGAAAAACTATTACGGCGAGGAATGGCAGGCACCGCACAGCTCGGTGGATGCCCAGTGGCGGGCGTCCAAGCTCAAGTATTTCCTCTATCGCCGGGCATTGCAGCAGGTGTTCGACTATGTTCAGGACTATAATAAAACCAGCGGTCGTCACGTCCGCTGTTACGTTCCGACCCACAGCCTGCTGAATTATGCGCATTGGCGAATCGTCAGCCCGGAATCTAGCCTAGCGCGGCTCAACGGCTGTGATGGTTATATTGCGCAGGTGTGGACCGGAACCTCGCGCACACCGAACGTTTATCGCGGCAAGTTGAGCCAGCGGACATTTGAAACCGCCTTCCTGGAATATGGCGCAATGCAGAACTTGGTGCGCGCGACCGGACGCACCGTCTGGTATTTGAACGACCCGATTGAGGACAACCCGGACCATGATTGGAACGACTACCGCGTCAACTGGGAGTCCACGATGGTGGCCTCACTCCTGCAACCCGAGGTGTGGCGTTACGAAGTTGCGCCGTGGCCAGAGCGGATTTTTGGCGGCAAGTATCCTCATCGGGGCAAGGCCGAGGACAGGAAATCAATGCCCCCGGCTTATGCCACCGAGGTGCAGACCGTGATCAATGCACTCAACGACATGAACCAGAAGCAGGTGGCTTGGGATTGCGGCACGACCGGGATAGGCGTTTTGGTGGGTGACGGATTGATGTTCCAACGGGGCGAACCCGAGGGGAGCGAGTCCCACATGAGCGACGTTTACGGAATGGCCTTGCCACTACTCAAACGCGGGATGCCGGTGACGCCGGTGCAACTTGAGAACGTGACGGTGCCGAAGTACCTCGATGGTTTTCGCCTGCTCTTGCTAAGTTATCATGGCATGAAGCCGCTCAGCGCCGAAGTTCATGGGCCACTCGTGAAATGGGTGAAACAAGGCGGAGTGCTGGTGGTTTGCGATGACGATAGTGATCCCTACAGGAAGGTGCGCGAATGGTGGAATAGCGACG